>JBFWQJ010000012.1:0-23595 GCA_050249515.1 Dehalococcoidia bacterium
GCCGCGACCATTTGTTTGCACCACACAGAAACAATGGCCCCGGTTGTTCGCAAAATGCTCACCCGGATGCACTTACCAACAAGCGCAATGCGTGTTGATGAACTGCTTTTTTTCCGAAGTCGCAACACCCGCGATCGCGTGCTGCACAGGCGCGTTGAGGTGCGCGCGCGACGCACCGACGGCGTGTCGTGCTGTCGACAACGTGCGGACAGTGCGTGCACATCGCACCGCCCGCGATCATCGATCGCGACACGGCGCGCGCGCACAACGTCTCCATGACGAAGCGATCGAGGTGATCCCGGATCGCCAGTGTGCGCGCGGGTTTCCGGGATCGTCGTGCAGGCCGCGTCGTCGGTGCATAGACTGCGCGCGTACCGGGCGCGAGACCCGGCGGACTGGTAGCATCGGCGCCGACGAGACGTCGAAGATGCATCGCAGACGATGGACATGGAGGCTGGCAGATGCGTGTCGCGCGCGTGAAGGTGAACGGCAAGACCTCGACGGCGGTGATCAAGGGACGCACCGCGCACCTGGTGTCCGGCAACGTGTTCGGCGCGCTGACGCCCACCGGCGAGACCGCGCCGCTGTCGAAGGTGCAGTTCCTCGTCCCGGTGCAGCCGACGAAGATCCTCGCGATCGGAATCAACTACCGCAGCCACGAGGGCGACTACGCCGCACCGCCGATCCCGCAGGCGTTCCTCAAGGGACCGAACTCGCTTGTCGCGCATGGCGAAGCGATCGTGCTGCCGGCGGACGCGACCAACGTGCACATGGAGGCCGAGGTGGTCGCGGTGATCGGCAAGCGCGCGAAGGACATCACCGAGGACCAGGTGGACGACCACGTCTTCGGCTACACCGCCGGGAACGACGTCTCCGGCCGCGACTGGCAGAGCGGCGACTTGCAGTGGCTGCGCGCCAAGAGCAGCGACACGTTCGCGGCGCTGGGCCCGTGGATCGAGACGTCGCTGAAGCCTGACCGGATCGGCCTGGCGGGCCGCATCAACGGCAAGGTGCAGCAGGAGTCGGACACCAGCCAGCTCATCCACTCCGTCCGCCAGTGCATCGCCCACCTCTCCCGCCACGTGACGCTTGAGCGCGGCGATGTGATCTACACGGGGACGCCGGGCACGACCGGCGAGATCCGCGAAGGCGACGTGTGCGAGGTGGAGGTCGAAGGGGTGGGCGTGCTGTCCAACCCCGTCGTCCGCGCCGGGTAGCGCGCCGAGCCTCGCCGCGTCCAGACCGTCGAGCCAGTAAGGACACACCACGCGTGGGTCAGTCGTTCACCGTCGCCCTGCTCCAGATCCGCGCGTATGACCTCGCGGATCACGAACAGGCGTGGGCGGAACTCCTGAGACGCATCGATGACGCCGCAGTGGAGTCGCCGCGGCTGATCGTCGCGCCGGAGGCGGCGTACCCGGCGGGCGTCCTTGTCTCGCGCGAGGCGTACACCGCCGCCCCCCTGCGCGGCGACGCCGAGGTGCTTGCGACGCTGGGCGACCGCGCGCGCCGGCACGGCTGCTACATCGCGGCGGGACTGGTGCTGCGCGATGCCTTCGGCCTGCCGCAGAACACCGCCGTGCTGATCGCACCGGGGGGCGCCGTGATCGCGCGCGCCGTGGAATCGCGCGGGACGGCGTGGTCCGTCGCCGGCGCCGGCCCGGTGACCGCCGCGGTGGACGACACGCACATCGCGCTGTTCGCAGGGCGCGACGCCGCCGACCCGGTGCTGGTCGCCGCAACCGTCGAGGACGGCGTGCGCGTGCTGGTGGACACGGGCGCCGCGACCTCGTGGGGGCGTGCGCTGGACCGGCTGCCGGAGTCACGCGCGCACGTCCTGCTGGCGGCGCGTGCCGTGGAGCACGGCGCGTGGGGACTCGCGCCCGGCAAGGTCGGCGTCGAGGCGGCGACGCGGGTGTACGCCGGACGCGCGGGCGTCGTGTCACCTGCAGGCGCGTGGGTCGCGCGCGCGCCGAGCGACCGGCCGGGCATCGTGCTGCACGAGATCGACCTCGACGCCGCGTCCGGGCCGCCGGTCGCCGTGCGCGCGGAGACGGCCGGCGAGGCGGCCGCGGAGCCCGCGCGTGCCGCCGCGATCGCAGTCGCGCCCACGCCCTCCGCCGTCGACCTGATGGAGGCGCTCCGGGCCGTGGTGCGCGCCGCCGCGGCGCAGGGCGCGCGCCTGATCGTGCTGCCCGACCTCGCCGGCGCGGAGACGCGCGCCGTCACGAGCGCGGAGTCGCTCCCCCTCCTGGAGGCCCTGTCCGCCGAGACGCAGACGGTGGTCGCCGTGGCGCTCGCGGAGCGCGAGCCGAGCGGCGGCACGACGACGAAGACGATGTACCTCATCGACCGGGGCCGCACGGTCGCATCGCACCGCCAGTCCGCGCTGAGCGCGGCGGAGCGCGCGGCCGGCTTCGCCCCGGGAGACGCGGCGCCGCCCGTGGTCGCGACGAGTCACGGCGCCATCGGCCTGCTGTGCGGCGTCGAGGGGCTCGTGCCGTCGATCGCCGCCGGGCTCGCCGCGCGCGGCGCGACGCTACTGGCATGGTGCACGGGCGACCTGGGACTGCCGATCGAGACGCTGGCGCGGGCCCGCGCGATCGAGACGCGCCGCACGGTGATCGCGGCGGGCGTCGCGGCGCCGCTCGGCGGCGGGAGCGTGGTGGACGGGCGCGGGACGGTGGTGGCGACCACGCTGGAGGGCCGCGCGATGGCGGCGCTGGCGCGGCTGCGCGACTAGCCCGAGGCGCTCATCGCCCCGAGGCGCTAGTCCCAGAGCTTGCGGCGCGCCGTGCAATGCGCGCACATGATCATCGTGACCTTGCGCGGCGGGTCGTAGCGCTGCTCCACCACGGTGCCGGACTTCAGGTGCGACTCGCAGAAGCGGAGGTTGCAGCGCTGGCAGAGGTGCTGCATGCGCTCGCTGCAGCCATCCTCCGCGCACATCGAGAATCCGTTGGGGGCGGCGTGGTCGTCCACCCAGCGCCGGTGGTCACGCACATCCGCGAACTTCGCCTGGCACGCCGCGCGCGAGCAGATCTCGTGGTAGTCGGGGCCCAGTTCGCCGTGCCGGTCGCAGAACGGCGCGCCGCAGTAGACGCACTGGCCGATGGGTTCCGCCCCGCACGCACGCCGCAGGAAGCCGCCGCCGAGCGTGCAGGTGCCTTCAATGAGCACAGGCAATCCACCTACTGCTAGAGGGGTGCTGGATGGTTCGGAGTCCATCCATTGTCGCATATCGCGCTACGAGGGATGCCGGCTAGCGTTCCGGCAGGACGAGGAGCGCCCCGGCGGTACGCCCGGCCGGGAACCGCTGGACGAGACGCGCCGTCCGGACGTCCACCACGGCCACGTCGCCGCCGTACATGTCGCCCACGTACAGCCAGCGCCCGTCCGGCGAGAACGCGAGCCCGTCCGGCACGCCGCCGACCGTGACGCGGCGCACCTCGCCCCCGGGACGGTCGAGGAGCGCGACCGCGCCCTCCGCGGAGAGCGCCGCGGCCAGCAGGCGCCCGTCCGGGTCGTACTGGAGTCGCACGGGCCGCCCGCCGAGCTCGTGCTCCGCGACCGGCGCCCCGGAGGCGTCGAAGAAGTGCAGCGTGCCGCCGATCGACCCCGCCGTGGCGACGATGCCCCCCGCCCCCACGGCGACGCTCTCGGGGACGTGCGAGACGGCGAGCGCCCGGCCGCCGACCGACAGCGTGTCGTCGCCGGCGTTGGCGACGAGCAGCGTCCCGTCCGTGCTCGACGCGACGATGTGCGGCATCGCGCCCGCCGCGAGCGGCGGATGCTCCGCCCAGGTGCCGAGCGCGAACCGCCGGACGGCGTCAATGCTGCGGTCGGTGACGTAGAGCGTGGTGGCGTCCACCGCGAGGCCGTGCGGGATGCCGCCGACGGCGAGCCGCGTCACCTCACCGCTCGCGACGTCGACCACGGCGAGCGCGGCGTACTGCTCCAGCGACACGACGAGCCGCCCGTCCGGCAGTGCGACCACCTCGTGCGGTCCGCCGGGTAGCGGGATGCGGCGGGCGGCGCCGGGGCGGGCGGTGTCCACGATCGCGAGCGCGTGACCGCGCAAGTCCGCGACGGCGATCGTGACCGGCGGCGGCGAAGCAACGCCAGCGCGCGGCACGGGCGGAGCGAGGAAGAGCGCGGCGAGGACCGCGACACCCGCGAACGCGGCGAGGAGCGCACGGTCGCGCCACCACGGCGACGGGAGGCGGGCGGCCTCGTGCTGCCGGGCCAGGCCGGCGGCCACGTTAGCTCGCCTTTCGCTGCTGGTTCAGCAACTGCCGGGCGTCGTACAGGCGCTCGCGTGCCATGCGGATGACGCCGCTCTGACTCTTCGATTCCGGCACGCGCACGGCGGTCTCCAGCCAGCGCGCGGCCTCCGTCGGTTCGCCCAGGCGCAGCCAGAGGTCGCCGATCAGGTACGCGGCGCGCACGGCGGACTCGTCCGAGATGTTGGAGTCGCGCTCGAAGGCCGCCTGGTACGCCTCGCGCGCGGCCCCCAGGTAGCGCAGCTCGGCCTCGGCGTCGCCGCGCTCGCGCTCCGCCCACGCGCGGCGGTGCAGCAGCACCGCATGGCGGCGCTCGTTCGGGCGGCGCTGGGCGTAGCACTCGATCGCCAGGTCGGTGGCGACGACGCCGTCCTGCAGGCTCCGCAGCCCGCACAGCGACTTCGACAGGCGCGCCGTGCGCGCCTCGCGCGAGGCGAAGAGCGCGTTGCGCTCCTCCTCCGTCAGGTCCTCGAAGTCGTCGCGGTACGCGGTGTAGCCGCAGCCGGGGCAGACGATGAGCGAGTAGAGCGCGGGGTCGGTGCCCTTGTAGCGGACGTAGAAGTCCGAGTCGCGCGACACCGGGCGCACGGCCTTCGTGCGCACGCGGAGGTAGTCGAAGACGGTCGCCGAGATCGGGCACTCGATCGTGTCGACGAAGAAGAACTCCTCGTCGAACTTGTCCTTGATGCGGTGGACGTTGCGTCCGGAGCCCGCCGTGGCGCGTGCGTGCTCCGCGGGGCGCTCCGGCGCCGGCACCGGCACCGTGCCGGGACGGCGCAGCGCGGCCGAGGTGCCCTTTGGGTCGGCGAACGTGCGCAGGAGCTCGATCGCCAACTCCGGGGCGAGGCGGAAGGCGTTCGCCAGCTCCTCGAACGGCACGGCGATGATCACGGACTCGCCGTCCACGCGCGCGGAGGCGGAGGTGGGGCGACCGGTGAACGCTGCGACGTGGCCGACGAGGTCGCCGTCCGTGGCCTGGCCGACGACGCTGTGCTCGCCGGCCGCGTCCAGCGCCTCGAACGCCACGCGTCCACGCAGGACCACGTAGCAGCGGTCAGGCACCGCCCCCTGCTCGTAGAGGGTCGTGCCGTCCGCGAGGCGGACCGCGTAGTGGCTCAGGCGGGTGTAGCTCTCAGGCACGGGGACGGACACGGCCGCTCACCGTCACTCTCCACATGGCGAGTCCGCGCGGGCGCGCGGGGACTCCTCAGGAAGTGTCGGCCGGCGAGCCCCGGATCTTGAGGCCCGCCGGCCGGTGCTCCCGGCGTTGCGAACGCGCGGGCGCTAGCGGATCAGGTTCACGAGGCCTTCGAGCATGGAGTCCGCCGTGGAGATGATCTTGCTGGAGGCCTGGAAGCCGCGCTGCGCGATCACGACGTTGGTGAACTCACGGGCCAGGTCCGTGTTCGACCCCTCCAGCACGCCCGCGCCGATCGAGCCTCGACCGCCCGTGCCCGGGGTGCCGATGTTCGGGACGCCGGAGTTGGACGTGGCCTCGAAGTTGTTGGCGCCGGCGCGCTGCAGACCGGAGGCGTTGGTGAAGATCGCCATCGCCACCTGACCCAGCGGGCGCGTGGTGCCGTTGGAGAAGATGCCGGTGATGTCACCGCCGGGGCCCACGGAGAACGACTGCAGGGAGCCGGCCGAGAAGCCGTTGTTGAACGTGGGGGCAATCGCACCCGGACCGGCGAACTGCGTCAGCTGGTCCTGGTCCACGTTGATGGTGAAGTCCGCGGCGCCGGCGGACACGTCCAGCGTGACGTCCAGCTCCATCTTGGTGCCGATCGGCGGGGCGGTCCGGCGGCCGGTGGCGTCGAACGTCACGGTGGTACCGCCGGCGCCCGTGTCCACCACGATGCCCGTCACCTTCGCGTCGGTACTGCTGGCGCTCACGTCCCACTCGTTCGGCGTGGCGGTCTTGGTGTACGTCAGGACGATCGGGTGCGGCGCGCCAAGGGAGTCGTACGCGTCGATCGTGGTGCTGAAGGTGTCCGCGACGGGTGCGTTCACGGCGGCGGAGTCCAGGTTGCCCTGCATGGTGACCTGGCTGGTCTCCTGCGAGGCGATCGCCTGGCCCAGCGGGATGACGATGGAGTCGACCGGGGCGTTGGTGTCCACCACGCCGTTGGTGTCCGCACGCCAGCCCTGAACCTTGAAGCCGCTGGTCGGGTTGACCAGCTCGCCGGTCACGGCCACATCGAAGGCGCCGTCACGGGTGTAGAAGGTGCGCGCGCCGTCGCGAGTGATGAAGAAGCCGGAGCCCTGGATCGCGAAGTCGGTGTTGCGGCCGGTCGCCTGCAGCGAGCCCTGCGTCTGCAGGACGTCGATGCCGCCGATCTTCATGCCCAGGCCGACCTGCTGCGGGTTGGTGCCGCCGCGGTTCTCCGTGGGCGCGCTGGCGCCGGAGATGGTCTGCGAGAGCATGTCCTGGAAGGTCACGCGGCTCGCCTTGAAGCCCTGCGTGTTGACGTTCGCGATGTTGTTGCCCACCACGTCCATGAACGTGATGTGGTTCTGCAGACCGGCAATGGCTGCGAACAGGGCCTTCATCATGGTCGGATCGCCTCTCTCCGGGGACCGGTGCTCCCGCACCCGTCCGCCTGTGCCGCCCCATGTCGAGGGGTCGGCGTTGCGTGTTTCAGGCGGCCCCCTGGAGAGGTCCAGCCGCCCGTTGGTTCCTCGTTCAGCAGTCGCCTTACGGCGCGAACACCACCGAGTCGATGTTCGTGAAGACGTGTTCCTTCGTGCTCTGCTCGTCCATGGCCGTGACCACGGTTCGGTTCTGCACGCTCACCACCAGTGCGAGCTCGTCCAGGAGGATCAGGGAGTCCTTCGCCCCCTTGGCCTCCGCCTGGCCCACGGCACGCTGGAGGCGCGCCATGCGCTCCGCGTCCATGTCCAGGCCGCGCTGCTCGAGCCGCTTCGTCGCGTGCTTCGAGAACTGGATGGCGAACGCGTCGCCCCCGCCGGACGAGCCGGGCGCGACGGGCGGCGTCGACAGGGGCGCAGCCCCCGCCGATGCGCCCGTGCGCACGTTCATCGCAGCGTCGAAGTTCACTGGACCACCGCCACCTTCGAAGCGGAGACGGTGATGTTGCCCTCGAGGTTCAGCATCGCGCCGGCGTCACCGAACATGACGCTCAGCACGCGGCCGGAGACCTGCCTGTCGGGACGCGGCAGGCCGGTCTCCGGGTCAGGCGTCTGCTCCGCGGTGGCGATGACGTCCTTGCCGATCATGGCGCTCGCGTTGGCCAGGTCACTGACCTCCGCGAGGTGCGTGATCGCCTTGTTCATGGACGTCATCGCGTCCAGCGTCTGGAACTGCACCATCTGCTGGAAGAACTGGTTGCTGTCGCCGCTGGCGTCCAGCGGGTTCTGCCCGCGCAGCTGCGCGATCATGATCTTCAGGAAGTCCTGCTGACCCAGATCAGGCGAGCTGGTGCGCTGGGAGACGGGGATGGTCATGTCCTCCATCGTCTTGCCCAGGTTCGTCCCGTTGATGTACGTCATGCCACGCTCCGATCAGGCCATCACGTCCAGGCCACCCGAGACGCCGGCGGTCCGCCGCGTCACGGGCGCGCTGTCCGCGAGCCCCAGGCCCATCGCCGCGAGGGGTGACCAGTCCGGCGAGCCGTTCCACTGGCCGCCGTCCTGCTGCCCGCGCTGACGCTGGCCATCGTTCGATCCCTGCGAGCTCGACCACTCCTGCGCGGACGCGGACTCGCCGGGGCGGCCCACCTCCATGCGCTCCACGCGCACATCGCGCGCGGCAAGCGCCTGCTGGAGCAGCGGGAGCTGCCGTTCGATCAGGTCGCGCGCGCCGGGCTGGTCCGCGAGCATGTGCACGCGGATCCCGCCGGACGACTCCACGATCTTGATCTCGACGCGCCCGAGCTCCGGCGGGTTCAGCACCAGCCGCACCTCGTGCTCGCCGCGAAGCACCGCGCTCTGCACCGTGTTCGCGATCTGCGAGGTCACCGCGCCGCCGGTCGCCACCTCCACGCGTGCCTCGCCCGTCACCGGAGCCAGGGTGTCCCCCGGCATGCCCGGCGCGGCCTGCGGCACCGCCTGGTTGCTCGCGGCTTCCACGCGCGCGCGACGCGGCTCCGGCACATCCGCCGGCTCCGTCGTCCGCCCGTCGATGGTGGGCGCCGCGACCGCCGTGCCCGGCACCGCCGTCCCGGTCGCGTCCTCGGCCTGCGTCGAGGCCGAGGCCTCCGGCGCGGGCTGCGGCAGCGCGTCCGCCGCGTCCGTCAGCACCGGCGCGTCCGAGGACGCCTCCGGCGCGGACAGCACCGCCAGCGGCTGCATCGCCCCGTCCACGCCCTGCGGCGTCGCCGCCGCCTCGGTCGTGGCCGGCGACGCCGGCGTGGCGACCGGGGCCGCCTCCGGCAGGTCGACCAGTCCGACGGTGTCCGTCACCGACGCGTCCACCGGCACAGCGGACGACGGGGCGATGTCGCCCGTAGCGGCCTGGGTGGACCCACCGGTCGCGATCACGTCGCTGATCGCCTGCTGCAGCCCGTCCAGCGCGGAGGGCGCCTCGCCGCCGGCCGCCTCCACGGGCGCGGCGACGACGGGGGCGATCGGGGCGATCGTCACGTCGGTCTCCGCGACCGGGGTGCGTACCAGCAGGGTCTGGGCCATCAACGCCTCCATGGCGGCCGCATCAACCAGCTCGGTCTCGGTGTCCCCCGCCCCCGCGGGGCGGTCCAGCGGGGGGACGTCTGTCGTGGTCTCGTTCGTGGCCCCGTTGTCCGCCTGGAGCAGCTCCCGCACGAGGGCGAGGAGGCTACCGGCTTCCGCGGGGGTGTCCGCCGTGGGTGCGCCCGGCGGGGCGTTCGGTTCGCTGGCTGCCTGCAGTGCCGGCGGAGCCTCGGTGTCCGGTGCCGCCTCGGTCGCCGCGCGCTCCGCGGCGTCCTGGGTGGCCCGTCGTTCCGCGACCGTGTCGGCGAAGCTCTTGCCCGTCACCGGCGGACGGCTGTCGGTGCCGCTCGAGGGGGGCGAGGTCTCCGCTGCAGGTGGCGCCAGCCCCGGGACGATGCCCGGTGACATGACTGCGCTCACATCCTCTGCTTTCGCTCGGCCCCCACATCGCTCGATGCGAGTGGCCTGCATTCAGCGTGATGCGTGCGCGCCTAGACCTGCATCCGGAAGATCTCTGAATACGCGTCCACCAAACGATTACGAATCTGCACGGCCAGGTCGAACGACAGCGATTCCATCTGCGTGGAGAGCACCACGTCATGCAGGTCCGCGCCGCCGTTCGTGGAGAGGTCGTTCAATGCGACGTCCGCCTGCTGCGACTGCTTGCCGAGGTCCGCGAGCAGCTGCGCGAAGCCGCCCGCGCCGCCGCCCTGCTCCAGCGAGGAGGACTCGCTCGCCTGGCGGATACCGCCGACGCCCGCGCTGATCGTGCTGGTGATGTTGCCGATGCCTGCAGGACCCATGGTTCCGTCTCCCTGTCACCGCGCCCGCGGGACACGCGTCGCTAGTTGCGTCCGATGCCGAGCGCGCTCTGGGCCAGCGCCTTCGTGGCGTTGAGCACCGTCACGGACGCCTCGTACGCGCGGTTCGCGCCGACGAGGTCCGTCATCTCCGTCACCATGTCGATGTTCGGGAGGAAGATGTCGCCGTTCTCGTCCGCGTCCGGGTGCGAGGGGTTGTGCACCTTCCGCGGCGCCGAGGTGTCCGAGTGCACCCCGGCCACCGATACGCCCGCCGGCTGTCCGCCCGTCCTCGAGCCGAGGATGTCGCCGAAGGCGGCGCCGCCCTGCTCCCGGAAGGTGACGGACTGACGGCGGTAGGGCTTTCCGTCCACGCCGCGCGTGGAGTTCACGTTCGCCACGTTGTTGGCGATCACGTCCATGCGCATGCGCTGGGCGCTCAGCCCGCTGGCGGAGATCCGGATGCTGTCGAACAGGCCCATGATGGCCTCCCTTGCTCGCCGCGGATGGCTACTGGCCGCGGATCACGGTGCGCAGCGTGGACAGGCGCGTGCCCAGCGACTGCGACAGCGCCTGGTAGCGCAGCTGCGTGTCCACCAGGAGCGTCATTTCCTCGTCCACGCCGACGGAGTTCTGGTCGTTGCGTTCAGCGACCACATCGCGCGGGAGTTCGCCGGAGCCGCCGATGCCGTGCACCTCCGTGTCGAGGCTCACGTCCATGTGGCGGGCATTGGTACGGCCGAGCTCCAGCCGACCGGTGCCGGCGGACTCGCCGCTGATCTGCGCGCGGAGTGACTCTTCGAAGGAGATGTCCTTGCGCTGGTAGTGCGGCGTGTCGATGTTGGCGATGTTGGCGGCGATCGCCTCCTGCCGGCGCGACAGGCCGGAGAGCGCGGAGTGCGCCGTCCGGAACGCTGCGGCATCGAACAGTCCTTGCAGCATGACTAACCCCGTTCCTGCAGGTGCCGCGTGTAGCGGGCGGTGGTGATGTCATCCACCTCGCGCGCCTCACGCAGACCGGCCTCGCGCGCCTCGTGCTCCAGGTGCTGCTCACGGAGCCGCTCCAGGGCGCGCTTCTCCTTCAGGACCTCCATCAGCGCGTCGCGGCTCTCCGCCACGCGCGCCTCCGCCTCTTCGATCGCGCCGCGCTGCGCCGCGATCGAGTGCTCGACCCGTTCGAGGTACGCCGTGGCGTCCGCGCTGATCTCGGCGTCGAACCGCTCGGCGCGCGCCAGGTCGTCCAGGTGACGCAACTGCGTCTCCTCCGCCTCGCGCAGGATCTCCAGCGTCTCGGTCGCGCGCCGCAGGTCGCCCTCGTGGGCGCCGAGCGCGCGCATCGCCTCGTCTTCCTCGCGGCGCTTCTGGTCCAGCAGCGCCTGGAGCCGGAACGGCTTAGCCATCCACGACCTCCCGCCGCACGCCGTTCAGCGCGTCGAACTCCGCCTGCTGGAACGCCACCGACACGCCGGTCGCGGCCTCGCGCAGGCGCATCACGGTGTGATCGAGGTGGTCGGCGTCCTCCGGCGACTGCCGCAGGAACGCCTCGATCCCCGGGAGCCGCTCGATCGCCTCGTCCAGCCCGGGGTCGGATCCCTGCTGGTACGCGCCGATCTGCACCAGGTCGCGCGAGCGGTCGTAGCGCGCCAGCAGTTCGCGCACACGCCCCGCGTCCGCGCGGTGCTCGCGCGTGGTGATCGAGGGCATGACGCGGCTGACGCTCTGGAGCACATCGATCGCCGGGTAGTGGTTCTGCGCCGCCAGCGCACGCGAGAGCACGATGTGCCCGTCCAGCGTGCCGCGCACGGTGTCCGTGACCGGCTCCGACAGGTCGTCGCCCTCGACGAGCACGGTGTAGAAGGCGGTGATCGTGCCGTCCGTGCCGGTCCCCGCGCGTTCGAGGAGCCGGGACAGCTCCGCGAAGACGGAGGGCGTGTAGCCCTTCATCGCAGGGGGTTCACCCAGTGCGAGGCCGATCTCGCGCTGCGCCATGGCAAAGCGCGTCACGGAGTCCATGAGGAGCGTGACGTGCAGGCCCGCCGCGCGGAACTCCTCCGCGATCGTGGTCGCGATCCATGCGGCGTTCATCCGCAGCGGCGCCGGTTCGTCCGAGGTGGACACGACGACGACGCTCTTCGCAAGGCCCTCCGGCCCCAGGTCGCGTTCGATGAACTCGCGCACCTCGCGGCCGCGCTCACCGATCAGCGCGATGACGTTCACGTCCGCAGAGCCGTTCCGCGCGATCATCGAGAGCACGGTGCTCTTGCCGACGCCGGATCCGGCGAAGATGCCGATGCGCTGGCCGAGGCCGCACGTCAGCAGCCCGTCGATCGCGCGCACCCCCGTGGAGAGCGGCTGCGTGATCGTGGAGCGCTGCAACACGTGCGGCGAGCCGCCGGCGCGCGGCTGGCGGTGCGAAGCGAGGATCGGCCCGCGCCCGTCGATCGGACGGCCGAGGCCGTCGAGGATGCGCCCGAGCACGGCCGGTCCCACGGGCACGGTGAGCAGGCCGCCCTGCGAGTCCACCAGCGATCCGGCCTGCACGCCGCGGAGCTCGCCCAGCGGCATGACCAGCGTGCGGTCGCCCTTGAAGCCCACGATCTCGGCCTCGATCGGCTCGCCGCCGGCACGCTCGATCACGCACATCTCGCCCAGGCGGCCCGGGATGCCCTCCACCTCCGCGAGCAGCCCGACGACCTGCGCCACGCGGCCCTGCACGCGCATCGGCGTGGCGACGCGCATCAGCTCGCGGTAGCGGCGCAGGTCGAGGCTCGGCCGGTCCGGGGTGCTAGCGGGCATCGCCGCTCCCGTCCCCCGGCTGCGCCGGGAGCGCGTCCCGCAGCAGCGCCGCGATCTCGTTCAGCTGGACGTCCAGCCGCGCATCCACGCGCCCCGCCGCCGTGTCGACGATGCACCCGCCGACGTGCACGCTGCCGTCCGCGATCACTTCGAACGGCGTCAGCGCGCCGTGCTCCTCCGCCAGGCGCACGACAACGCGGTCACGCTCGTCCGGCGCCACGCGCACGCGCACGATGTTCTGCGAGCCGGCGCGCGCCAGCGCGCGGCGCACGGTGTCGTGCACCAGCTCGTCGTCCGTCTCCGCGCGATGCGCGATGACGGACGCGGTCGCCTCGATCACCAGGTCCACGATCTCGTGCTCGGCCTGCAGCACCATCTGGTCGCGCATCGCCTTCGCCTCGGTGGCGACGAGCTGCACGAGGGCGATCGCCTCCAGCAGCTCGGTGCGCGCGGCGATGGTGCCGTCGCGGTGGCCGGCGGTGAAGCCCTCCTGGTAGGCCTCCTGCTGCACGGTGGCGGCGCTCATCGCGGCCTCGCGCAGGATCGCCGCGGCACGTGTCTGCGCCTCCTCGATGATCCGGGCGGCCTCGTTCGCGGCTTCGGGCACGGCCATCGCGGCAAGGCGCGCCTCGGCCTCGGTCTGCACGCGGCCGTCCACGCCCAGGTAGATGGCGGTGCCGCGCCGCGGGGCGCGCAGGAAGCCGCCCGCGCTAGACAAGGAGGTCGTCCTCGCCACCGCGCATCACGAAGATCTCCTCCGCCTCCTCCAGGCGGCGGATCACCGCGACGATGCGGCTCTGCGCCTCCTCCACCTGCGTCAGGCGCACCGGGCCCAGCGCCGCGATGTCGTCGCCGAGCATCTTGCTCGCGCGCTCCGACATGTTGTGGACGACGCGGTTGCGCACCTCCTCCGTCGCGCCCTTGAGCGCGAGGCCGAGGTCCTTGCTGTCCACCTCGCGCAGCACGCGCTGGATCGCGCGGTCGTCCAGCAGGGTGATGTTCTCGAAGACGAACATGCGCTTGCGCACTTCGTTCGCCGTCTCCGGGTCGGTGCGCTCGAGCCCCTCGAGGATCACGCGCTCGGTGGCCAGGTCCACGCGGCGCAGCAGCTCGACTACGGAGTCGATGCCGCCGGCGCTCGTCAGTTCGGCGCGCGGCGAGAAGACGCTGCCCAGGCGCGCGCGGATCACCGTCTCCACGTCCTCCAGGACGTCCGGCGAGGTGCGCTCCATCATCGCGACGCGCACGGAGACCTCGGTCTGGATGTGCTCGGGGAGGTTGGAGAGCAGCTCGGAGGACTTCTCGGACGGGAGGTAGGCCAGGATCAGCGCGATCACCTGCGGGTGCTCGCCCTGCAGGAAGTTCACCAGGTCCTTCGTGTCCACCTGCTGCAGGAACGTGAACGGCTTGGAGCCGGCGTGCTTGCCGAGGCGCGAGGTGATCTCGCTGGCCTTCTCCTTGCCGACCGCCTTCTCCAGCATGTCCTGGGCGTACTCCAGGCCGCCCACGGACACGAAGTCACGTCCCAGCGCCGTCTCGTAGAAGTGCGCGAGGATCTCCTCGCGCTCACCGGAGGAGAGCGAGCCGATGCCGACGATCTCCCACGTCAGCCGGCCGATGTCCTCGTACGAGAGCTGACGCAGCACGTCGGCCGCGAGCTCGGGGCCCAGGGCGATGAGCAGCGCGGCGGCGCGCTTGCGCCCCCGCGCATCCTCGAAGGAGTTGGTCGGAGCCTTCTTGTCGGTGGCGGCGGGCATCGCGGACTAGTCCTCCCTGAGCCAGGACTGCACGACCTCGGCGACGGTCTCGGGGTGCTGCTCCGCCATGCGCGAGACGGAGATCTCCAGGTCGCTGCGCTTCACCTCTTCCAGCGGGGGAGGCGGCAGCGCGCGGATCGCGTTCGCGGCGACGTCCGGCAGCGCCATGCC
The DNA here is from genome assembly GCA_050249515.1 of Dehalococcoidia bacterium. GTDB lineage: Bacteria > Chloroflexota > Dehalococcoidia > UBA2979 > UBA2979 > SHYQ01. Next base: position 14,455 of record JBFWQJ010000012.1, read on the forward strand.
GGCGCCCGCGCCCATCGGCAGGCTCATGCCGGGGGCGAAGCCCTCCGGCGCGGCGGCGTACGCCGCCTGCGGGCCGCCACGGCGGCCCAGCGAGCGCATGAGCATCCGCGTGAACACGAACACCGCGACGAGGGCGACCACCGGCAGCGCGATGCGTACGTACGAGAAGATGAGGTCGCGCGACGCCTCCGCGGCGAACGCCTGGTTGGCCTCCTCGATCAGGCTGCGGTCGAAGGGGACGCGCGTCACGACGATGGTGTCGCCGCGCTCCTTGTCGATGCCGGCGGCGGCGGCGACGCTCGCCTCCAGCGCGGCGGTCTTGTCCTCCGCGATCGACTCGTCCAGCAGCAGCGACACGGACAGGCGCTTCACGCCGCCGGAGGCGGCCACCTGCTTCGTCAGCACCTTGTCGAGCTCGAAGTTCGAGGTGGTCTCGGTGCGCTCGTAGTTGGTGCCGGAGCCGCCGGTCGCCGCGGGCTGCGTGCCGCCCGGCAGGTTGGCGTTCGCGCCGGGGACGTTGGCGACCGCGCCCGGAATCTCCCCGGCGGTGGTGGAGGCGTTCGTGGTGTACGCCTCCTTCACGCTCTTGCTGGAGCGCGCCGCGCCGTTCTCGGGCTGCGTGTACTTCTCCGTCTGCGTCTCGATCTGGTCGAAGTTCAGCGACGCGCTCACGTTGACCGTGGCCTTGGAGGGCCCCAGCGTGCGGTCCAGCATCGACTGCACGTTCGCGGCGAGCTGTCGCTCGAACTCGGACTGCATCGTGAGCTGCGTGGAGGCGGCGCCGATGCCGCCGCGGCCCGTCTGCGACGCGCCGTCGAAGATCATCTTGCCGGCGGTGTTGAGGATCGTGATGTGCTCGCGGTCCAGGCCCTCCACCGCGCCCGCGACCAGGTGCGCCATCCCGGCGACCTCGTTGTCCTGGAGCGAGCGGCCGGGGCGCAGCGCGAGCACGACCGAGGCGGTCGCGGGCTGCTGGTCGTTCTTGAACAGCGACTTCTGCGGCATGACCACGTGGACGCGCGCCTGCTGGACGGCCGGGAACGCCTCCAGCGTGCGCTCCAGCTCGCCCTGCAGTCCGCGCTGGAAGTTGAGGCGCTGCACGAAGTCCGTGGCGGTGAAGGAGTTGCCGCTGAACACCTCGAAGCCCGTGTGGCCGGCGGCGGGCATGCCCTTGGAGGCGAACTGCACGCGCAGGTCGTTCACCTGCGACTGCGGCACCAGCACCGTGGAGCCGTTCACCTCCAGCCGGTACGGGGTGTTGGACGCGCGGAGCTCCTCCACGATCGCCCCGGAGTCGGAGGCGTCGAGGCCGGAGTAGAGCGTGGCGTACGTGGTCTGCGAGGACCAGGAGTACGCGCCGAAGACGACCGCCACCAGCAACAGGGCGCTGCCGGTGAGCAGGCCCTTGCGGATGGGCGTGAGTTCGCCCCAGGTGTCCGTCAGCCGACGAAGAAAGGGTGCCATCGCTGCTCCCGACTACGCATCCGAGCGTAGGAGCGAGGAGCGGCACTCCGTATGGGGGACTCCCCGCGATCCGGGGGCTTCCGTGCCCTAAGGGTACCGGCGCGGCTGCGCATTCCTGCGCACCGCGGGGTCGCGGCGTCCGGCCGCTACAGGTCGTCCCGCGCGACGATGCGCCGGGCGACGCCGTTGGCGTCCATGCGGTATGTCCCGGCATCGATCTGCGCGCGCAGCGCGGCGAGCTTCGCCTCGCGGGCCGCCTCGGGCTCGCTCTGGACCTCGCGCGCGTCGCTGCTCAGCTCGATCCGGTCGAGGCGCGCCTGGGCGGCCTCGCGCTCGGACGCGACGGGGGACGTGCCGGACGGCACGGACGGGGGGACAGGGGTCAGGTGCCGCGGCCGCGCCGCGGACGTGCGATCAATCTCCAACGCCAAACACCTCCGCGAGGTGCAGTGTACGCGCCGGTCCGTCCCGGTGCGCGTGCACCGCCCCACTGCTCTACAAGAGCCTCCCGCGGACGACTAGGCGGTCCTGGAACGCCTCGTCCGGGAAGCAAGTGATGAGCGTCAAGGTCGCGTCGTGCGTCTGACTCATCACGCTCGTCGCATCCGGTGCGACGACACGGATCTCTGTAACTGAGTATCGGAAGACCTGGTCGCCTCGGTAGACCTCGACCACGTCCCCGGCTGACACCTGCGGGAGCCGGGCGAAGACGCCGGGCGCGCCGCGGCGCGAGACGTGCCCGCCGATGACGGCGTTGCCGCGCTTGCCCACCTGCGCGCCCGTCACGTACTCACCCGCCTCCACGCGCGGGACGTCGTACTCCAGGCGCCCCTGCTGGTAGACGTAGCCCACCGGGCGCACCGTGGCGTCGATGCCGACGGAGCGGATCACGACCCGCGTCGCCGACTGCGGCGAGAACAGCGGGCTCGATGCGGCGAAGCGCTGCGATGGGGCCTCGTGCGCCGCGGCCGGCGGCGGCTCAGCGGAGGGGCGTGCGTCGGGGTCGAGGGCGATGCGCACGGCCGCGGCGCGGGCGGCCGCCTCCGACGCCGCGTTCGGCGCGGGCTCCGTGCCGGCGAACAGGAAGCCGACCGAGACGGCGAGCACGCCGATGGTGAACCCGGCGAGCGCGTGCGCGCCGGAGCGCTGACGCGCGGACGCGCGGGCCGGGCGAGCGGCGGTGCGGGATGCGACGGTGCGGGGCGTCCGGGCCGAGGCGGCCATCCACGATCTCCTGACGACGGGGATTCCCCCGTCCGCCGGGACGGCGGATCGGGGGTTTCCCTGAGTATCGTCAGGAGACGCGGTTCATGAAGGACGTGGCGTCCGTGTTCGCGGCGCGGTAGCCGGCGATCGCCTTCTGGCCCTGCCGGAACGTGGGCAGTTCATCAAGGATGACCTGCATCTTCGCGGCGAGCATCATCTCGTTCGCCTGGTCGTGCTCCAGGATGCCCTTGATCACGGTGTCCAGCGCCAGCGAGTCCTGCTGCGCCTGTTCCTCCACCGTGGGGAACGCGAGGACGTTGACGGGCAGCGCCGCCTCCGCCTCCGCCAGGTGCTGCAGCTCCACGACCAGCTGGTCGCGCTCGTCCATCAGCTCCGCCAGGCGGTCGTACTCGTCGCGCTCGATGCAGCCGCGCTGGGCGCGGGACAGGTCGAAGATCTGGCGCAGCACGTCGAACTGCTGCGTGGCGAACGGCCTAGCCACGGCGACCACCACCCATCACCGGCGCGACCGGCGCCGAGGCGGCCTGCCGCGAGAGCTGCTCCAGCGCGTTCGCCCACGCCTCGCGGACGGGGGTGATCAGGCGGCGCACCTCGTCGATCGCCTCGCCGTCCTTGTGCAGGCTGGCGTCCAGGAGGCGGCGGTACATGTACTCGTAGAGCGCGCCCAGCTGGCGCGCCATCGCGCCGGCCTCGCCGTCGTCGTCCATGTTCAGGCTGGAGATCAGCTCGAGGACGATGTCCTGCGCGCGCAGGATCGGCGCGTGGGCCGACTCCAGGTCGTGCTGCTCCAGCCCCGCCTTCGCGCGGTCCAGGCTGCGCACCATCGCGTCGTACAGGAGGGCGATCAGCTGGCCCGGCGTAGAGGTTTCGGCCTGGACGCGCTGGTAGGCGTCGTAGCCGCTCGCTCGCATCATCGTGGTGTCCCGTTCCCCGGCAGTCCATGCAGCATCGAGGGCCGCCGCGAGGGCGAGGGTCTTCGATGCCTCTGCATTGACCATCGGCGCGGACGGGGCCGCCTCGATCGGGTGGAACGCTGATCCTGGATGCGTCATCACTTGGCGAGCTGCGCGGTGATCTGGGCGAGCTGCTGCTGCTGACCCTGGAGCCGGGAGATCGCCTGCTCCATGGCGCTGAACTTGCGCATGAGCGCCGTCTCGCGCGCGCTCAGGCGCGCGTTCATCCGGTCGATCTGCTGGTTCATGTCCGCGATCTGCGTCTGCATCTCGTCCGCGCGCGTGGCGAGGAGGCCGCCGGAGCGGCTGATCGCGTTCAGGTACTCGTGGACCGTCTTGCCGAAGCCCTGCGTCGTCGCGGCGATGGTGATCAGGTCCGTGCCCTGCACCAGCGCGCCCTGCGCGGTCAGCGTCAGACCGGGGATCAGCGTGGTGTTCGTGCCGCCGGCGGTGATCGTGCCGGTCGTCACCTGCGGCGCGGACCCGTCGTTCGCCTGGAACGTCGCCTCGATGTTGCCGAACGTGTCGGTGGACACGCTGTAGCGCCCCGCCTTCGTCGCGCCCGTCGGCGTGCCGCTGATCGAGGCGAGCGAGCCCGTCCCGCCCGCGTCCAGCGACGCGCTGGCGGTGAAGGCGGTCAGCAGCGCCGCCACCGCCTCCGGGTCGGACTGCAGCTTCGCGGTGAACTTCGCGGCGTCGAAGATCAGGTCGTTGGTCGTCCCCACGGCGGCGCCCACCGCGCCGAAGGAGACGCCGATGTCCGAGAGCGTGCGGAGGCCGCCCGGCATGCCGTCCTGCGCCCCGGTGAGCGAGGAGCGCAGCGCGCCCTCCAGCCGCTGCACCGTGGCGTCACCGAAGAGCAGACCGTTCCCGGTGCCCTCCGGGTCGTACTTCGTGAGCGAGCGGATGCCCTCGATCGTCTTGTTGTAGTTCGTGACGAACGTGCCGACGGCGGTGGAGATGCCGGAGGTCGCGAGGTTGACGCTGATCTTCACCGGGTCGTCGGTGAGGTCGTTCATCGTGATGGTGACGCCGGGCACCACATCGGTGATCACGTTCGAGGTGGAGTAGCGCGTGGGGCCGCCGTTGACGGAGTACGAGGCGTTCACGCCCAGCGACTGCGTCGCGGACAGCAGCTCCGTGGCCGCAAGGAAGTTGCCCGTCACATCCTCCAGCTGGATCGCCGTGCCGCCCATGTCGTCCGCAGTCAGGACCATCTGGTCGGTGAACGCGTCGTAGGTAGCGGTCACGCCGGCGCCGGACGAGTTGATGCGGGTGATGACGTTCTGGAGCGAGTCGCTGGTCGCGTCCCACGCGATCTCGATGCCGTTCACCTTGAACGTGCCGGATGACCCGCTAAGCGCCGTCGCGAGGCGCGCGTCCTCCAGGTCGGCGGACTGCTGCGCCTGTCCCATGCCGCGGACGCCCGTGCGCGTCGCGCCGGCGGGCGACTCGAGGATGCCGGTGAGCGCCAGGAAGTTGCTCGTGTCGCCGCCGGAACCGGTCTGCACGCTGGCGCCGCCGGTCAGCCGGAACAGGTTCGGCCGCCCGAGCCCGTCGTTCTCGATGCTGGCGGTGACGCCGATGGCGGCGTTGTTGATGTCGTCGATGACATCCTGCAGCGAGACGAGGTCGGTGCCGGTGGTGATCGTGCCCACGTTGCCGCCGCCGCCGTCCAGCATGTTCAGCGACTGGAAGAGCGTGCCGCCGTTGCTGTCCGCGATCGTGATCGTGCTGGGGCCGGTCTCCTTCGCCTCCAGCCGGAACGTCTTGGTCGTATCGTCGTAACTCGCGATGACGTCCGTGACCGCGGCGTTGATGCGCGCGATGACGTCGTTCAGCGAGTCGTTGTCCGCATCGAAGTTCACGGTGTGGCCGTTGATGACCACAGAGCCGCTCGTCGGCAGCACGTCGGCGTTGGACGCCGACAGCATCGCGCTCGCGCTGAACGACGCGCCGATCGAGGCGCCGCTGTCGTACGTCGTCGCGGTCGCCTCGGCGATGGTGAACGTGGTGCCGTTGATGGAGAACGTTCCGGCCGTGATCGCACCGCCGAAGCCCGCCTCGTCCAGCGGGACGTTCGCATCGATCGCCGCGCCCATCGCCTGCGAGGAGGACGCGGTGGTGGCGGTGGCCAGGGAGAGGCCCTGGAACGTGAACTTCTGGAGCGCGGCGCCGTTCGTCGCGGTCGCCGTGACCTTGCCCTGGTCCGCGGCCGCGGTGCCGACGATCGTGGAGCGCTGACCGAAGGTGGTCGGGTCCTTCAGCGGCGCGGCGCTGGACATCAGCGTCGACATCGCCGTCTTCAGCGAGTTGTACGCGTTGATCTTCGCCTGTGCGGCGTCCACGCGGTCCATCACCTTGAAGATGGGCCGCTGCTGGATCGCCATCAGCTGCGAGACGATCGAGTTGGTGTCGATGCCCGAGGCGAGGCCGCCGAAGGTGATGCGACCGGAACTGGAGCTGACCATCGGCCCGGGCCCCCTTCCGTCGGCCCCCTCGTCAGGACGAGAGGTGCACCAGCATTCCCGTCGGCAGGCCGGTCTGCTCGGCCAGCCGCCGCAACTCTTCCGGCGTCAGCAGGGCGACGGTCTCGCCCCGCTCCCGGTCCACCACCCGCACCAGCGGCTGCCCGTCCGAGTCCTGCTCGAACCGCGCCGACAGGTGCTGCCGCCCGTCCAGGGCGACCGCGAGCTCCTCGGCGCCCGGCGGCGGCTGTTCGCCGTCCCGGCGCTGGTGCCCGTCCTCGCCGCGACCGCGCCGGCGCTGGTCAGCGCCGACGGCGGTGGTGCCGCCGGTCAACGGCGCGACGTGTTCGACCCGGAGCTCTGGCATGGCACACCGTCCCTGCCCGGATCATCGACGCCGCACCTGCGGGCCTGAAGGCCCGCCGCCACCCCCGGGCTACTGACCCTGGAGCAGCTGCAGCACCGCCTGCGGCGCCGTGTTCGCCTGCGCGAGCACGGAGACGCCGGCCTGCTGCATGATCTGCCGCGCCACCAGCTGCGAGGACACCTTCGCGATGTCCGCGTCCCGGATGCGGGACTCGGACGCGCTCAGGTTCTCCACCGACACGGCGACGCTGTTCACCGCGTGCTCCATCTGGTTCTGCGAGGCGCCCAGCTTCGCGCGGAAGGTAGACACCTGCGCGATCGCCGCGTCCACGGACTGGAGCAGGATGTCCGCCTTCGCGTTCGTGCTGACCGCGTTGTTGTCCGTGACCAGGTCCGCGAGCTTGTTCGCGTCCCCCAGCGCGGACGGGCGCATGTCCGCGAACGCCAGGGCGATGTTGTCGCCCGCGTCCGCGCCCACCCGGAACGAGGCGGTAGAGGACGCCGTGGTGTCGATCGTCGTGCCCGCGAACCCGGCAGCGATCGCCGCGGCGGTGACGTTGCCCGCGTTCGCGTCGTGCGTGAGGTCGATGGTGATGCCCAGGCGGTCGAACTGGAGGGACTGCGCAGCGTTCGCGCCCATGTCCGCGACGGCAAGCGTCTGCGAGACCACGTAACCGGTGCCGTCGTCGTGCGAGACGGTCAGGTTCGCGCCGGCCGCGGCCAGCGTGTACGTGGACGCACCGATCGCCTCGCCCACGTCGATCGTCGCGACGCTGACGGTCGCGCCGTTCGCCGTCACCGTGACGTCGTCGGCGTCGGAAGCGGCGGCGTCCATGCTGACGGAGAGCGAGCCGTTCAGGAGCTGCTGCCCGTTGAAGCGGGTGCGCGAGCCGATGTTGTCGACCTCGGACTTGAGGGCGAGCATCTCCTCGCCGATCGCCTGGCGGTCGCTGGACGAGAGCGTGGTGTTGCCGGCCTGCACGGCCAGCTCACGGATGCGCTGGAGGATCGAGTGGACCTCGTTCAGCGCGCCTTCCGTGGTCTGCAGCATGGAGATGCCGTCCTGCGCGTTGCGCTGGCCCTGCTGCATGCCGCGGATCTGGGCGCGCATCTTCTCCGAGATCGCCAGGCCGGCGGCGTCGTCCGCGGCGCGGTTCACCCGCAGGCCGCTGGAGAGCTGCTCGAAGAGGACGCCCAGCTTGTGGTTGGTCGACGCGAGGTTGCGCTGCGCGTTCAGCGCCGCCACGTTGGTGTTGATCTGGAGCGACATCGGGCCTCCTCGGCCACGAAGCGGAGCGCCGCCGCGTCGAGGACATCGACGCGTGCGCTGCTTCGGACCGAGCCATCATTCCCCACGAGGTGGGGAAGGGAGATCAGGGTCTCCCCGCGGCCTGCCCGCTTTGAAGCTGTACAAGCACCTCGATGTAGGCCGGATCTTCGGCAAACTGGTCGATCGAGATCTGTCCGACCAGCCCCTGGCCGGCGTGCTGCACCTGCAGCTGCGTCGCGAAGCCCTGCGGCTGGTCCGCGGTGATCTCCCACCCGGCCGCCTTCAGCCCGTCCCGCACGCGCGTGGCCACGGCGGCGGCGGCGTCCTTCGAGACGAACGAGGCGCGATAGGCCTTGCCGCCCTGCTGCTGCCCGAAGGCGTAGCGGACCAGCGTCAGTCCCTGCCACGCCTGCTGCGCGGGGAAGTCCTGCGGCAGCGAGAGCGCGGGCTGCGGCGGCGCGAAGGCGAGGCCGGCCGGCGCGGAGCCGTCCTCCGGCGTCCGCACCTGCACCACGTACATCACCGACGCCCGGGGCGAGCCGGAGTGCGCGACGGCCTGCAACGCCGCCGCCAGCTGCGAGGGGTTCGACACCGCGGTGTCCCCCACCCGCACGATGCGGTCGCCGGTCTGCAGCCCGGCGTTCTGCGCCGGGCCCGGGTCGACGCGCGTGACGGTCAGGTCGGCGCGCGTCCCCGCGCCGATCGTCGGCGTGAGTGCGGTGAGCTTCACGTCCATCGAGGTCTCGCCACCGCCGCGGGCGACGGTGAGGCGGTACGTGGCGGGGTTCGGGTAGAGGCGCACGACCACGGTGCCGCTCAGGTCGGCGGAGCGGGTGTTCTGGAACTGGACCACGCGCTCCGTCTGCTCCGCGATCTGCGCGAGCACCTGCCACGGGGTCTCGTCCATCTGCTGGGCGATCGCCTGGGCGACCGTGCCCACCTCGCCGTCCACGTCGTACATGAGCCAGACCAGGTCGCCCCCGCCGGGCTGCTTGAGGTGCGAGGAGCCGACGAGGCGCGCGTTCGGCGCGACCGGCAGCGTCATGCGGTCCGCCGCGTTGGTGACGCCCTGGTTCAGGAGTTGGTCGAGGACCGGCGGCAGCGAGCCCGGGTAGATCTCGATGCCCGTCGTCGGGTCGTCGCGCAGCCAGCGCTCGGCCATCTTCGTCGCGGCGCTGCCACCGCCGCCGGTGGCGCTGCCGGTGACGCGCGTCGCCACGAAGGCGGCGCCGGCGACGGCGAACACGACGAGGAACACCGCGACCGCGGGAAAGACGGTGGAACGACGCATGTGGGAACCCCTCGAGCGGTTGGGAGCGGCACGTGGGTCGGCACCGCCGCCGGGAGCCTGTCAGTCCCGGGCTGGGGTGATGGGGTGGGTGAGGGGATTCGA
>JBFWQJ010000013.1:0-23332 GCA_050249515.1 Dehalococcoidia bacterium
GGAGACCCCCGCGCCCACCGGCTCCTCCGTCGCCGACCGCGCGCTCATCGCCACGCTGGCCCGCCAGCTGACAGAGGTGCGCGGGATGCTGGACCAGCTCGTGACGGAGCGCGTGACGGAGCGGGTGGAGTCCGGCCCGCCGGCGCTGAAGGACGTCCACGAGCACCTGGTGCGCCAGGGGCTGAGCCAGGCCGTGATCTCGCCGCTGCTGGCGCAGGTGAGCGAGGCGCTGGTCCGCGGCACGGACCGCGAGTCCGCGCTGCGCACCGTGGAGCGCAAGCTCGCCGCGCGGCTGCCGCAGGCCGCCCAGCTCGACCTCGGCCGCCGTCCGGCGGCGGTGTTCATCGTCGGTCCCGCCGGCGCGGGCAAGACGACGCTGGCGATCCGCCTCGGCCTTGAGATCGAGCGCGCCTACGGGCTGCGCGTGGTCGTTGCGGGCACGGACGTGAACCGCGCCGGCGCCCCGCAGCAGCTCGTCGCGTTCGGCGCGGCCTCCGGGCTGGACGTCCGCCTCTGCTACGCCCCGGGCGAGCTGAAGGCGATCCTCGAGGACGGCAAGACGGACGTGGTGATCGTGGACACTCCGGGCCACAACGGCACGCGCCGCGACCGCATGGCGGAGCTCAACGCCTTCGCGCAGGCCGCCCGTCGCCGCTCCACCCTCCTCGCGCTTCCGGCGACGACGAAGGGGAGCGACCTGAACGACACCGTCGCCGCCTACAGCGCGGTCGGCATCGATGGCATCGCGATCACGCGCTGCGACGAGACGAGCACCTTCGGTGCGCTCGCGAGCGTGGCGATCGAGGCGTCCATCGGCATCGCGTACACCACGCACAGCGACCAGGTGAGCGACGCAGCGCGCGCGGGGGACAACCTCGCGCTCGCCTCGGCGGTTGTCTCCGGCCGCTGGGCAGACGCCGCGCCGGCACGTCCGCGTGTCGCCGCGCCGAGCCCCGCGCTGGCGCGGGTGGGCTAGGAGCGGGGCGATGGCGGGCTTCATCGACCTGGTGCCGGGGCTCCCCCTGCAGGTCTTCCGCGAGGGTCACCTGGCGGAGGAGCCGTACGACACCACCGTGCGCAGCGTCTCGACGAGCGCGATCCACCTGGCGGGACCGAAGCGCAAGGAAGAGCGCATGCAGGTGGAGCCGGGCGAGCGGCTGGTGATCATGGCCGCGTTCAACGGCCAGATGTTCCGCTTCAACTGCTCCGTGCGGCTGGTGGAGACGGTCCCGCTGGACACGATCGTCCTCAACGCCCCGGACGAGGCCGTGAACATCGAGCGGCGCGGGTTCTACCGCCTGTTCACGCGCGTGGAGCCGCGCTACGCGGCGCGCGTGGACCACAAGATGAACGAGCTGCAGGTGCTGAGCTCCGTGGTGATCATGGACATCAGCGGCGGCGGCCTCCAGATGCAGACCCGCGAGTGGATTCCCACCGGCTCCCGCCTCCGCCTGATCTTCGCGCTGGATGACGACCCGCTGGAGTTCGACCTGGTCATGGTCGCGCTCTCCGTCCAGCGCCCCGACCGCATGCAGTCCTACCGCGTGCACTGCGGCTTCCTTGAGGTCGCCCATGCCGACGTGGAGCGCGTGGTCCGCCACGTCTTCCGCCAGCAGGTGGCGATGCGCCGGAAGGGGGCGATCTGATGGCCGTCCTCTCGATTGGCCTCGTCGTGGGCGCCGTCTCCGGTGCGTTCGTCGCCGGTGGCGCGCTGGACCGCGGCTTCCCGATCGAGGTCGCCCTGGTGCGCGGCGCCGTGGCCTTCATGGCACTCGCCTTTGTCGGCTACCTCGGCGAACTGGTCGTCGTGACCGCGCCCCCGCGCGAGCGCGCCGCCGACCGCCCCACCACCGATGACGCGAAGGCGCCGACCGAGGCGCCCGAGCGGGCGGCCGCTCCCCGGCTGATCGCCGCCGCCCGCTCCGTGGATGAAGACAGCAACGCAGATGACGCCGACGTCGATGTTCGACAGGCGGCGTGACATGAAGGTGCACCGTGGCTGACCCGATGACCGGCCGGTCCAGGCGATCCCGACTGAGCGAGGATGATGCGCTCCTGCAGCAGCAGGCGAACGCCGATCTGTGGGATCGGTACATCACCACGCGCGACCCGGGGCTGCGCAGCGACCTGATCCTCCAGTACTCGCCCCTGGTGAAGTACGTCATGGGGCGGCTCGCGATCTCGCTGCCCGCGATCGTGGACTACGAGGACATCCTCTCGTTCGGCACCATCGGCCTGATCGAGGCCGTGGAGCGCTTCGACAACGAGAAGGGCGTGAAGTTCGAGACGTACGCGATCTCCCGCATCCGCGGCGCGATCATCGACGCCCTCCGGTCGCTGGACCGCCTGCCGCGCTCCGTGCGCCAGAAGTCCAAGGAGTCGACCGAGGCGATTCTCCAGCTCACCACCTCGCTGGGCCGCGAGCCCACCGACGAGGAGGTCGCCACCTCGCTGGGCCTGACCGTGGAGGTGTACCGCAAGCACTTGGTGGACGCCTCCTGGGTCACCGTCTCGCTGGACGCCATGGGCTCCAGTGACGACGAGGAGGACGGCGGCGGCGGCGACATCGGCATTGCGGACCCGGATGCGGAGGATTTCTCGGTCGGCATGGAGCAGGCGGAACTCATCGGGGATCTCTCGGACGCGATTAGGGATTTGCCCGATCGGGAGCAGCTCATCCTTTCCCTTTACTACAAGGAGGAGCTGACGATGCGTGAAGTGAGCCGAGTCCTGGGCATCTCCGAGTCCCGCGTGTGCCAGCTGCACGCGCGCGCCCTGAGCCGCCTGCGCACCCAGATCACCGCCCGCCACTCCGAAGGGAGGGCCGCGTGAACGTCAGCCCCACCGTCCTGGTCCTGAGCGTCGCCATCGGCGTGCCGCTGCTGCTGCTGGCGCTGGGCGTGCTGTACCACGCCTACGTGCTGGGCCGGCAGCAGTCCGGCGACTTCGATGACCTCGGCGCACACGTCGAGGCGCTCGCCACGGAGTCCACGGACGCCCTGCTGATCGACCTCCGCGACGCCGTGGAGCACATGCAGGGCCAGCTCGCCCGCCAGCGCGAGTCGCTCGCCGGCCTGCTGAGCGAGGAGTCCCGCGCCGCCCGCTCTCCGATCGTCCCCTCGGCCGCGTCCATGCAGCCCGCCATGCAGCCGGTGATGCCGGTCATGCAGCCCGCGCCGCGCATCGCGGAGCCGGACCTCGGCACGTTCGAGGCTTCCCCCGCGTACGACCGCCGTCCGGCGGCCGGCTCGTTCGTCACCAACCCGCGCACGACGCCGGCGGCGCCTGCCCCCGGTGGCTCGCTCACCTCGGCGGTGGCGGAGCTGGTGGCGGAGGGGCTCTCCGACCGCGCGATCGCCCGCCAGCTCCACATCGGGCTGGAGGAAGTGCGCATGGCGCGGATGCGGGTGGGCCGCTGATGCGTACCCCGATCCTCACCACCGTCCTGAGCCTCGCGCTCGCCCTCGGGCTGGCGCTCGCTCCCTCGACCGTCGCGCGCGCCAACGGCGTGCCCATGTCGGTGGAGCTCGCGTACATGGACCTGTCGAACTTCGGCTCGAAGACGGCGACCGGCAAGGCCGACCTGCTCTTCGCGGAGGGCATCGTCCGCGTGACCGCCACCGGCCTGCCGGCGCTCACCGACCAGCGCTACCAGGCGTGGCTGGTGAACTCCGAGCAGGGCGACGCGATCTCCGCCGGCCGCTTCAATGCGGACGCCGCGGGCGTCGTGAAGTTCGAGGGCTCCCTGCCGCCGATCTCCAACTTCGGCTTCGACCTGTTCATCCTCACCGTGGAGCCGGAGCCGGACGACGCGCCGCAGCCCTCCAACAACCGCTCCATCGGCGGGCGCTTCTCGCTCGTCGGTCAGCGCATCGCGGACGGCACGCGTGAGGGCGTCACCGCCCCCGCGGGCGCGGGTGCCGGCGGTGTGGGTGCGCCCTCGCAGCTCCCGAACACGGGCGACGCCGAGTGGCAGATGGATGTGATCCGTGGCGCGGCACTCGCCGGTGTGATGGCCCTGTCGGTCTTCATCGGTATGCGACTGAGCCGGAGGCGAGCATGATCCGCGGACTCTACACCGCCGCGTCGGGGATGCTGCTCGGCCTGCGCCAGCAGGACGTGGTCGCCGACAACATGGCGAACTCCTCGACCATCGGCTACAAGGCCGAGCAGTCGTCGCAGGTGGCCTTCGGCAACGTCCTGGCGCGCAGCGTCGGCCAGTCGGGCGGGCCGTTGTCCCAATCGTCCGATCGGATCATCGGCGCGTTTGGCACAGGCGCGTACGTGGACAAGACCCGCACGTTCCTCGCGCAGGGCTCGGACCGCATCACCGGCGCGCCGCTGGACGCCATGGTGCGCGGCGACGGCTTCTTCGCCGTGCAGATGCCGGACGGCGTCCGCTACACGCGTGACGGCCACCTCTCCCGCAACGACGTGAACACCCTCGTGAACGCGAAGGGGCACCCGGTGCTGGACACCAACGGCCAGCCGATCACCATCGAGACCGACCGCGTCCGCATCAAGTCGGACGGCAGCCTCTTCCGCCTCGTCCCCACCCGCATCGCCAACGCGGACGGCACGGAGAGCACGCAGGACGTCGAGGAGCTTGTCGCGCAGCTGCAGGTCGTGAACATCGCCGCGGAGGACCTCGTCCGCGGCGGCGACACGCAGTTCGTCGCGCGCGCCGGCGCGGTGGTGACGCCCGTCGTGTTCACGGAGGACGGCAACACCACCATCATCCAGGGCGCGCTGGAGGAGGCGAACGTGGCGGTCAACGAGACCACGACCGACATGTTCTCGCTCGCCCGCACCTTCGAGGCGAGCCAGAAGGTGTTCGCCACCATCAGCGAGTCCCTGCAGGCAGCCGTCAAGGAAGTCGGGAAGGTCTAGCGATGCCGCTCTCCCTGGACGCCGCCGTCAGCGGCATGGTCACGCAGCAGAAGAACATCGACCTCATCGCGAACAACCTCGCGAACGTGAACACCACGGGGTACAAGCGCGCGAAGATCCACTTCACCGACTCGCTGAACGCCGCCAGCATCGCCGCGGCGGTCGCCGGGGGCGGCCAGGACGACACCACGGCCACCTCCGCCGGCGTCTCCGTGGGCGGCATGACGCGTGACTTCGCGCAGGGCGCCCTGCAGCCGACGGGGCGGCAGCTGGACTTCGCCATCAACGGCGACGGCTTCTTCCGCATCAAGCTGGACGACGGCTCCATGGCCTACACGCGCACCGGCGTCTTCCTCATCGACGGCGCGGGCAAGGTGACCACGCAGAGCGGCGAACTGCTGGACCCGCCGCTCCAGCTCCCCAATCTCTTCCAGCACCTCTCGTTCGAGGACGACGGCTCCGTCGCGGTGATGCGCCCCTACACCGATGAGGAGCTGGCGAACCTGGGCGAGTTCGAGGCGCGTGACGGCAAGCGCGAGATCGTGGGCCAGATCGAGATCGTGCGCTTCCTGAACCCCAGCGGCCTGGAGTCGATCGGCAACAGCCTGTACCGGGAGACCCCAGAGTCGCAGGCGCCGATCCAGGGCATCCCCGGCGTCGAGGGTATGGGCACCGTGCACAGCGGCTGGCTCGAGGCGTCGAACGTGGACATCGCCACGGAGATGACGGGCCTCGTCTTCGCGAAGCGCGGCTTCCAGCTGAACCTCGTCGCCTACAAGACGATCGAGGACATGCTCAAGCAGGTGAACCAGGTCCAGTAGTCCGAGCACGACCGCGAGTCCGGCGCACGCGCCGGCAGAAGAGAGTCCCAGATGCTCCAGCCCATTCGCCCGCAGGACGCCGGTCAGATCTACCAGCGCCAGGTCACCTCGTCCGAGGCGACGCCCGCCTCGCCGCGACGCATCGAGACCGCCGCCTCGCACGGCGGCGCCGGCCGCCGCACCGACCGCGCGATGTTCTCGCCGGCGGCGCTGGAGATGAGCCGCGCGCTCTCCGCCGTCACGGACGCCCCGGACGTGCGGATGGGCCGCGTGGAGGCGCTCCGCGCAGCGATCGAGAACGGCACGTACCGCATCGACGCGGACGGCATCGCCTCGGCGCTGGTGGAGCAGGGCTTCGCCCCGGCGGCGGGCCCCGAGGGCGGTGCATCGTGAACCGCGAGGAGGCGCTGAGCGGCGCAGACGCCCTGAGCGTGGTGATCACCACGCAGCAGGACCTCCTGCGCGCCATGCGCGGCCTGGCCGAGCACGAGCAGCGCGCGATCATCGCCGGCGACATCCACGCGCTCACGGAGGTGGTGGAGCAGCAGCAGCAGCTGGTGGAGCACCTGAACGCGCTGGAGACGGAGCGCATGACCGCGCTCGTCGCCATCGCCGCCGCCACCGGCCTCGACGCCGAGTCCGCGACGATCAGCGCGATCGCGGCGACGCTGCCGCTGGAGCGCGCCTCCGAGCTCACGCGCCAGGGCCAGGACCTGCGCGCGGAGGCGATCGCGCTGCGCCAGGTGCAGGACGTGAACGAGCAGCTGCTGGAGAGCAGTCGAGGCCTCGTGGACCGCTGGCTGAACTACCTGCGCTCCGTCCTCAGCGGCTCGCTGTACACGGCCACCGGCGGCACGGGCGGCATGCCCGGCGCGCGTTCGCTGGACCGGTCGGCGTAGGGCGCCGTGGGCCTCTCGATCGCGCTCAACACCGCCATGCGCGCGCTCCTCGCGCAGCAGCAGGCGATGGACGCTGTCTCGCACAACGTCTCGAACGTGAACACGCCCGGCTACTCGCGACAGCGCGTCCGGCTCACGCCGGTCGCCTCCGCGGACGGCACCGGCGTCGGCGGCGGCGTGTCGTTCGATGGCGTCCAGCGGGTGCGCGATCTCTTCGTCGACTTCCAGATGCGGCAGCAGAAGCAGAGCGCCGGCGAGGCACAGACGCGCGCCGACTCGCTCAACCTCGTGGAGCTCGCGCTGGGCGAGCCGAGCGACAACGGGCTGCGCAGCATCATGGGCCAGTTCTTCAACGCCTGGCGCGACCTCTCGAACGCGCCGGAGGACGGCTCCGCGCGCAGCGCCGTGGTGCAGGTCGGCCAGACCTTCGCCATCACCGCACAGCGCCTGTCGCGCAACCTGACCGCCGTCCGCGACAACGCGAACGGCCGCATGGCCGATTCGATCGACGAGGTGAACAACCTTGCCGCGCAGGTCGCCACGCTGAACTCGAAGATCGCCGCGATCCGCGCCACCGGTGACTCCGCCGGCGACCTCACGGACCAGCGCGACCTCGCCCTCGACCGGCTGTCGGAGCTGGTCAACATCTCCTACACGGAGCAGGCGAACGGCGTGGTGGACGTGGTGCTGGACGGCCGCTCGCTGGTGCACAACACCACCGCCGCCGTGATCGCGCTCACGCCCAACCTGCTGAACAACAACTACTACGACCTCACCTGGGAGCAGGACGGCGCGACGCTCAGCGTCGACAGCGGCGAGGTCGGTGGGCTCATGGCCCAGCGCGACGTGGACCTCCCGTCCAGGATCTCCGACCTCGACACGCTCGTCGGGCAGATCATCGCGGACGTCAACGCCGCGCACGCGGCCGGGTACGCCCACGACGGCGTGACCACGGGCACCGCGTTCTTCTCCGGCACCACCGCCGCGGACATCGCTGTCGACACGGCGGTCGCCTCGAACCCCGGGCTGCTCGCCGCCGCGACCGCGGCCGGCGCCGTGGGTGACGGCAGCAACGCGCTCGCGATCGCCGCGCTCCAGTCCGCCACGAACCTGAGCGGCGGCAGCGAGACGTACGACTCCTTCTACGGCGGCCTTGTCTCCCGCATCGGCGTGGCGGCGCAGGACGCGCAGTCGCTGTCGCTGGCGCAGTCGCTGACGGTGAACCACCTGGAGGAGCTCCGCCAGAGCGTCGCCGGCGTCAACGTGGACGAGGAGATGGTGAACCTCGTGCAGTTCCAGCGGGGCTACGAGGCGGCTGCGCGCATCATCCGCGCCGTCGACGAGATGCTCGACACGCTGGTCAACAGGACGTAACCATGCGCGTCACGAACCAGAGTCTCTCCACCCGGCTGCTGTCCTCGATCCAGACGGCGCAGACGCGCCTCTCGGACACGCAGGAGCGCGTGGCGACCGGCCGGCGCATCAACCGGCCCTCCGACGACCCGTTCGGCACCAGCCGGAGCATCGCCGCGCGCGCCACGCTGGACACCGTGGCGCAGCAGGAACGCACGATCACCCTCGCGCGGTCCGAGCTCGCCTCTACCGAGTCCGTGCTGACGAGCCTGGGCGACGTGGTCGCGCGCGCGCAGGAGCTCGCCGTGCAGGCGGACAGCAGCGCGATCGACGCCGCCGCGCGCCGCCAGATCGCCGCCGAGGTCAACCAGTTGCTGTCTGAGGCCGTGAAGCTCGGCAACTCCTCGTACGCGGGGCGCTACATCTTCGCCGGGCACCAGACGCAGACGGCCCCGTTCACGGAGGACATCCCCGGCGCGGCGACCACGGTCACGTTCGGCGGCGACGCCGGGCAGGTGATGCGCGAGATCGGCGACGGCGAGCAGATGCCGATCAACCTGCAGGGGAACGCGATCTTCAGCGGCCTCTATGCCGACCTGATCTCCTTCCGCGACGCGCTGAACACCAACAACCTCGTCGGCGTCGGCAACGCGAGCGCGGACATGGGCAGCGCGCTGGACAACGTGCTCCAGGCCCGCGGCGAGATCGGCGCGCGCTCGCGCCGTCTCGACCTGGCGGAGACGCGGCTGCAGGACATCACGCTCCAGCTGCAGACGAACATCTCGAACCTCGAGGACGCCGACATCACGAAGGAGGTCGTGGACATGCAGACGCGCGAGACCGCGCTGCAGGCCGCGCTCGCCGCGACGGGGCGTTCGCTCACCACCAGTCTGTTGGACTTCCTGCGCTAACCGGCGCATGAAGAAGGCGCTCCCGCGCGGCGGGGGCACAACCGGAGGACCGCGATGCAGGTCAAGACGAATCTCATGGGCGTGGAAGAAGTGCTGGAGGTCAGCGAGCAGCAGATCTTCGCGTTCGAGCCCGGCCTCGGCGGCTTCGAGTCGCTCCGGCGCTACGCGCTCATCGGCGAGGCGGACTCGCCGATCGAATGGCTGCAGTCGCTGGAGGACCCGGACGTCTCCTTCGCGCTGCTGGAGCCGTTCCTCTTCCGCCCCGACTACGTCTTCGAACTCCCCGACCGCGACGCCGAGGCGATCGGGATGCGGGAGCCGGCCGACGCGCTGGTGCGCTGCATCCTCACGCTGAACGAGGACGCCGAGAAGATCACCGCGAACCTGCTGGCGCCCCTGGTGCTCTGCCGCCGCACCCACCTCGCCCGGCAGGTGATCCTGCAGGACGCCGATCTGGACATCCGCGCCCGCGTCTTCGAGGGCATGGAGCAGCCGGCCGCGGTCGAGGCTGACGACGAGGAGCAGGTGGCCGCCTCCGCCTAGCCGCTGCGGAGCGCCGCGCCCCCTGCCGACTATGGAGGCAGGGCCCCGGCGCCCTCACGTGTTGCGCGCGCTGGCAGGGAGGTCGCCGTGCTCATTCTCACCCGCAAGGCCGAACAGGGCATCGTCATCGATGGGAACGTCGTGGTCCGCGTCCTCGCCGTGGACGGCGAGCGCGTCAAGCTCGGCGTGGAGGCCCCCCGCTCCGTGGCCGTGCTCCGCGAGGAGCTCCTGACGGAGGTCGCGGACGCCAACCAGGCCGCCGCCGCCCGCCCGGGCGACCGGCCGGCGCTCCCGGCACGCCTCCGCACGCTGGACCGACAGGTCGGCTGAGCCCCCTCGGCGGCGCCGCCGGGCGCCCGAGGCGGCCCCCGCGAAGTCGCACACTTTGTTTACACTTGGATCGTGGTTCGTGAATCGGCGCGCGGCATCCTGCTTTTCAGGAAGGGGCCGCGCCCGCACGACGAGGTTCGTGAATCAAGCAAGTGGTGGGAGCGGTTGCGAACCTCGGCGCGGCAGTCCTCGGACTGACACGCGGGCCGGCCCCGACCTGATCCTCTCCCTCCTCCACCTGACGGCGGCGCCACATGCCCGCGAAGATCCTGGTCGCCGACGACGAGCCGAACATCGTCAAGTTGCTGCGCCTCTACCTCCGCGAGGAGGGCTACGAGATCGTCGCTGCCCGCAACGGTCGTGAGGCGCTCGACCGCTTCCGCACGGAGTCCCCGGACCTCGTCCTCCTCGACCTGATGATGCCGGAGCTCGGCGGCTTCGAGGTGTGCACGGAGATCCGGCGAGAGTCGGACGTGCCCGTGATCATGCTCACCGCACGGACGGACGACGTGGACAAGATCGTCGGCCTGGAGATGGGCGCGGACGACTACATCACCAAGCCCTTCAACCCGCGCGAGGTCGTTGCCCGCGTGAAGGCCAACCTCCGCCGCCGCGACTGGGACAAGACCGGCGCCGGCGAGCAGCCGGACCGCGCCGCCGTCACCATCGCCGACCTCACGCTCGACCCCGCCAGTCGCGACGTGCTCGTCGCCGGCGAGCGCGTCCGCCTCCGCCAGCGCGAGTTCGACCTGCTGGAGGCGTTCATGCGCCACCCGAACGTGGCCATGGACCGCGAGCGGCTGCTCAGCATGGTCTGGGGCGAGGACTTCTACGGCGACGCCCGCACCATCGATGTGCATGTCGCGTGGCTGCGCGACAAGCTGAAGAACGCGCGCCCGAAGATCGAGACCGTATGGGGCGTCGGCTACAAGCTCGTCCCGGGCGCGGACTCTCAGTAGGGTCATGCTCAGAAGCTTCAAGTCCCGCCTCCTCGCGGGCCTCGCCATCGTCATCGCGCTGAGCCTCTTCCTCTCGGCGTCGGCCTTCGTGCTGCTCCTGCGGCAGCAGCAGACCGAGGCCGCCCAGCAGCGCATCGGTCTCCTCGTCGGTCCGCTGACGGAGGGTGCGCGCAACATGGAACTGCGCGGCGTCCCCGCGGAGACCATGCGCGACGTGCTGCGCGAGATCGGCCGCGACTACGGCATCCGCATCCTGCTGGTGGATCGCACGCAGAAGGTCGTGCTGGACACGGACCCGAGGGAGACGCTCCTCGGCGACACGCTCACCCTTGACCGGGCACTGCCGTTCCAGAACAACCCGCGCATCCAGGCGTTCCGCACCCAGCGCGTCACCGCGCACGGCGATGACCTGTACTTCTTCACCGCGGGCGAGCAGCGCCGAGGCGTGATGGACGCGCCGACCGGCGTCACCAACAGCCTGGTCGTCGTCGTGCCGGCGGCGGACGTGACCGCGGCGTGGTGGCGGCTCATGCGTCCGCTGGCGCTCGCGGGCGTCGGCGCGGGCGTTGTCGCCGTCATCTTCGCCTCGCTGTTCGCCTCCAGGATCACGAACCCGATCGCGCAGGTGACGCGCGCCTCGCAGGCCATGGCCCGCGGCGACCTGAGCCAGCGCATCGACGTGGACGGCGACGACGAGGTCGGCCGCCTCGCGCAGGCGTTCAACGACATGTCCGACCAGGTCAGCCGCAGCAACCGCGCGATGCGCGACCTGCTGGCGAACGTCTCGCACGAGCTGCGCACCCCGCTCACCTCGATCCAGGGCTTCTCGCAGGCGCTGATGGACGGGCTCCCCGGCGACCCGAAGGAGGTCGGCGCCGTCATCAACGAGGAGGCGGACCGCATCCGCCTGCTGGTGGACGACCTGCTCTACCTCTCCGAGATCGAGTCCGGCGCGCTCCACCTCGATCTCGACCGCGTCGACATCGACCAGCTGCTCGAGGGCTCGGTGACGCGCTTCCGCTTCCAGGCGGAGGAGGCGCAGGTGGCGCTGCGCACGCAACTGGCGGGCGAGGTGATCCGCGCCGACGGCCGGCGGCTGGAGCAGGTGCTCGCGAACCTCATCGACAACGCGATCCGCTTCGCTCCCGCCGGCTCGGAGGTGCTGCTCACCTCGCGTCGCGTCGCGCGCGGCGTGCTGGTGGAGGTGCACAACGGCGGCGAGCCGATCCCGCCGGAGCAGGTGGAGCGCGTGTTCGACCGCTTCTATCAGGTGGACACCGCGCGCACGCGCGGCCGCCACCGCGGCCTGGGCCTGTCGATCGTTCAGGAGCTCGTGCTGGCGCACGGCGGCACCGTCAGCATCCAGTCCTCCGCCGCCGAGGGCACGACCGTCTCCGTGTTCCTGCCCACCGGCGGCCCGAGTGCCGAGACCCCCCGCGGCGAGGCGACCCGCCTCGACACCCCGGACGCCCCCGCGTCCCCGTCCCTGTCGCCGAGCGAGGAAGGCGCATGAACTACATCCAACGGAACCTCCTCCCGCTGACCGTCGGCATGCTTGCGGTGGTCGCGATCTTCGTCGGCGTCGGCTCGCTGGTGATGCGCTGGCAGACGCCGGACGAGATCACGGACGAGCAGTTCGAGCGCGAGCTGGGCCGCCGCCTGGACGGGGCGATGCGCGCCGGCAATGCCACGCTGGGCGTGCAACTGGACGCCGACCTGAAGGTCACGGGCGTGCTGCCCGAAGGCCCGGGCGCGGCGGCCGGGATGCAGGTCGGCGACCAGCTCCTCGCCGTGAACGACGTCGATGTGCACACGATCGATGAGGCGCGCACCCGCCTCGCGGCGGTCGCTCCGCACACCGAGTTCACCGTCACCGTCGGCCGGGAGGGCGCCCGAGTGAACCTGAAGGCGGTCAAGGGCGCGGCGATGACCGACCTGGGCGCGCTGTTCCAGCGCTTCACGGAGCGCGGCCCGTTCGGTCGCGGCGGCCCGCCGGCGCCCGCCGCGCCCAGCGGCACGCCCGGCACGCCCGGCGCGCCGACGCAGGGGCCCGTCCTCGGCGTCTCGCTGCAGCCGGCCCCCGGCGGGCTGAAGGTGCTCGCCGTCACGCCCAACAGCCCGGCGGCCGGTGCCGGCCTCCAGCCCGACGACGTGATCGTCACCGCCAACGGCCGCGCGACCGGCAGCGTCGAGGGCCTGCAGGCGATCCTCCGGGACGCCGGCCCCGGATCGTCCGTGTCGCTGGCCGTGAAGCGCGGCGATCAGCAACTCACGCTGACGGCGACCCTCGGCCCGCGCACCTAGCGCCGGTTGCGCTCGCCCGGAACGCACGAGGCCCCGCGCGAGCGGGGCCTCCACGATCCTCGACGGGACGAGGACGCTACTTCCGCTGACCCCAGCGCATGATCCAGTACTCGTACGAGTCCTGCAGCGCGAGCCACGACGCCTCGATGACGTCGGTGGAGGCGCCCACGGTGCGCCAGCGGTGGATGCCGTCGGTGGACTCCACCAGCACGCGCACGGCGGCGTCCGCGCCCGCGGTGGAGTTGATGATGCGTACCTTGTAGTCGGACAGCGCGACGTCCGCGACGCCCGGGAACACCTCGGTCAGCGCCTTGCGGACCCCGGCGTCCAGTGCGGACACCGGGCCGTTGCCGTCCGCGGCGACCTGCGCCAGGTGCTCGCCCACGCGCACCTTCACCATCGCCTCCGCCTGCATCTCGATGCGGTCGCGGACGTCCGTCAGGTGTCGCCGCCGCTCCACGATCAGGAAGTCCTCCAGCGAGAACGGCGCGCTGTACCCCTGGAGGCTGCGCCGCACGAGGAGCTCGAAGGACGCCTCCGCGCTCTCGTACGCGGCGCCCTGCGCCTCTCGCTGCTTCACCTGCTCCAGCGCGTGCGCGGCCTGCGTGTCGGTCAGTTCCAGCTCCACGCCCTGCTCGCGCAGCTTCTCGATCACGTTGCGCCGCCCGGAGAACTCCGAGACGAGCACGCGCTCCGTGTTCCCCACGAGCAGCGGGTCGATGTGCGTGTAGGAGCCGGGCGACTTCGTGATCGCGGCCACGTGCAGGCCGGCCTTGTGCGCGAACGCCGCGCTGCCCACGTAGGGCTGCTGCGGGTCCGGCACCAGGTTCGCGATC
Source organism: Dehalococcoidia bacterium (assembly GCA_050249515.1). GTDB lineage: Bacteria > Chloroflexota > Dehalococcoidia > UBA2979 > UBA2979 > SHYQ01. The sequence continues at coordinate 13,847 of JBFWQJ010000013.1, forward strand.
TCCTGCGCGAAGTGCGCCGTCTCCGTCAGACGTCGCATCTGCTCGTCCGTGATCACCTGGATGCCGAGCTTCAGCTGGAGGTTCGCGATCACCGAGATGATGTTCGCGTTGCCCGTGCGCTCGCCCCAGCCGTTCAGGCACGCCTGCACCTGCGTCGCGCCCTCCTGCACCGCCAACAGCGTGTTCGCCACCGCCATGTCCGTGTCGTTGTGCACGTGGATGCCGATGCGGCACGCCACCGCATCGCGCGCCGCGCGCACCGCCGCCACGATCTCGTGCGGCATCGCCCCGCCGTTCGTGTCGCACAGCGTCACCGTGGAGGCGCCCGCCCGCTCCGCTGCGCGCAGCGAGTCGATCGCGTACGCCGGGTCGTTCCGGAAGCCGTCGAAGAAGTGCTCCGCGTCGAAGACGACCTCGCGCCCCTGCGTGACGAGGTACGCGACGGAGTCGCGGATCATCGCCAGGTTCTCCTCCTCCGTCGTGCCGAGGACCTCGCGGGCCTGCACGGAGGATGACTTGCCCACCAGCGTCACCACCGGCGTCTGCGCGTTCATCACTGCCTGGATCGCGGCGTCCGTTGCCGCGTCGCCCCCGGCGCGCCTCGTGGAACCGAACGCGACGAGCTTCGCGTGCTTCAGGTCCAGGCTCCGCGCCCGCTCGAAGAACTCCGCGTCCTTGGGGTTCGAGCCGGGGTAGCCGCCCTCGATGTAGTGGACGCCCAGGTCGTCCAGCTTCTGGGTGATCAGCAGCTTGTCGGCCAGCGAAAGCGAGATGCCCTCCATCCCCAGCCCATCGCGCAGCGTGGTGTCGTACAGCAGGACATCGGTCGAGGAAGCGGGGGGCGTGGCATCGGTTGTCATCGGTCGGTTCTCCGTCGCTCGCCGGGCGGGGCCTCGACGCCGGGGCGTCGGGGTCGGTGCTGGGGCCGGTGGCGAATGGTCGTTCGTGAACGGGCCGCCTCGGACGAGGCGGGGAGGCGGGCGCGCTAAATCAGACCCGCCGCCGGCGAGCGCCGGACGGCGAGGACCACCTGTTCCTGCTGGGACGGTTGCGCCTTCATCACGATGCTCCCAGTGTAGGCCGCACCCACCCCGCCGGACAATCCGAGGTGCTTCCGATGCCCGCAGGTGACGGCCGCACCCGCGAGACGGCCCGCCCCCGGCCCGCCGCCCGCGTGGTCCTGCTGGACGAGGACGACCGCATCCTCCTGGTCCGCTCCGCCTGGGACGACCGCACGCTCTGGTTCACCCCCGGCGGCGGACTCGACCCCGGCGAGGCGCCGGAGGCCGGCGCCCGCCGCGAGCTGCGCGAGGAGACCGGGCTGGCCGCCACGGACGTGCGCTGGGAAGGGCCGTGCTGGCTCCGCGACTGGACCTGGCACTACGTCCAGCAGGACCGCTGGGTCGCCAGTCACGAGCACTTCTTCCTCGCCCGCTACCCCGGCCGCGCCCCGGCGCTCCCCACGGGCGACCACGACCACACCGACGAGGAGATCCTGGTCCTGCAGGAGTTCCGCTGGTGGACCCTCGACGAGCTCCTCGCCGAGCACCCGGACACCTCCCCCGCCTGCCTCCTCGAGGTCCTTCCCAGGCTCATCGAGGGCGGCTGCCCGCCGGCGCCGCTCGCCATCGGGCGGTAGGGTGCTACTGGCGGTGCGAACGGGAATCATCCTGTGGGCGTCTTGTGACTTCATCCCCTGCGGGAGACTTCATCCCGGCAGTTGCCCGGCGCCGGAGCCAACCGGCGATCAGGGCGGCAACTGCTGCCACGACTCCCCACCACGGAATCGGCGATGTGCCCGGCCCCGGTCGCGCGAGGCTGAGAACGACGAGGATCGCACCGCCGACCTCGATAGCGCCGAGTGCGAACTCACGGCGCTCGTCCTGAGACACCTCGCCACGCTGCCAACGACCGGCGAAGCGGACGCCCGCACGCATCAGCCAGATCGACAACCCGGCGGCGAGCAGCCAGAGGACGGCAGCGCCCATCGCGGCGCTACCCCCCGATGCGCTCGATCACGAGGTCGGCCATCTCGCGCGTGCCGAGCGCCTGCTCGCCGGGGGTCGCGATGTCGCCGGTGCGGTGGCCCGCCTCGATGACCTCGGCGACGGCCTGCTCGATCGCCTGCGCCTCGGTCTCGAGGCCGCACGAGTGGCGGAGCAGCATCGCCGCGGAGAGCAGCATCGCCAGCGGGTTCGCGATGCCCTTGCCCGCGATGTCCGGCGCGGAGCCGTGGATCGGCTCGTACATGCCGAGCCCCGTGCCGTCCGCCTTCATCGTGCCGATCGAGGCGGACGCCAGCAGGCCCATCGACCCCGTCAGCATCGAGCACTCGTCGGTGATGATGTCGCCGAACATGTTGTCCGCGATCACCACGTCGAAGTCCTTCGGGCGGCGGATCAGGTGCATCGTCATCGCGTCGACGAGCACGTGCTCCAGCGCGACGTCCGGGTACTGCGGCGCGATCTCCGTCACCACCTCGCGCCACAGGCGCGAGGCCGCCAGCACGTTCGCCTTGTCGATGCTGGTGAGCTTCTTGCGGCGGCTGCGCGCGAGCTGGAAGCCGAGGTGCGCGACGCGCGCGACCTCCTCCTCGTTGTAGTAGTTCGTGTCGATCGCCTCGCGCTTGCCGTCCACGATGCGGCGCTCCTGCGGCTTGCCGAAGTAGATGCCGCTGGTCAGCTCACGGATGACGACGATGTCCACGCCCTCAAGGACCTCGGGCTTCAGGCTGGAGGCGTGCAGCAGCGCGGGCTCCGCCTTCACGGGGCGCAGGTTCGCCCACAGCTGGAGGCCGGAGCGCAGCGCGAGGAGGCCCTGCTCCGGGCGCACCTTCGCCGTCGGGTCGTCCCACTTCGGGCCGCCCACCGCGCCGAACAGCACCGCGTCGCTCGCCTTCGCCTTCGCCAGCGTCTCGTCCCGCAGCGCCGTCCCGTGCGCGTCGATGCTCGCGCCGCCGACGATGTCGTGCGTGAAGTTGAAGACGTGCTCGAAGCGCTTGCCCACCGCCTCCAGCGCGCGCACGCCCTCGGCGCACACCTCCGGCCCGATGCCGTCGCCGGGAAGCACGAGGATGTCGAAGGTGGCCATGTTCTCTCCTGTTCGCGAGCGGGCGTCTAAGCCCCGCGTCTGGCTGGTGGCCGCGTCCGTCGCAGGGTGGCTCGGCGCGCTGTGGTTGTGAGAATGTCGCCCGAGTGTAGCGCCCCGGACGCGTCCGCTCACCCGCCCGCGGACGTCCCTCGACGCCTCGAGGCGGCCGCCCGCGCGGCGAACTGGCGGATGCCGGCCAGGCGCTCCGCCGGCCCCTCGGCGGCTTCCCCGTACAGGACGCGGTAGATCGGCACCACGGCGATGTAGAACCGCGTGCGGCGCGGGGCGTCGGCGTCTGCCACGCCCCCGGCCACCCGGTACGCCGCCCAGACGTGCTCCAGGTCGCGCCAGCCGAGGTCGTTCAGCACCCCGGCGAAGTCCAGCGCCGGGTCCGCGACGATCGCCTCGCCGAAGTCGATTGCCCCGACCAGCGTCCCGTCCGCCCTCGCCAGCAGGTGTGCGCGCTGCACGTCGCCGTGCACCAGCGTCCGAGGCGCGCGCCGCGTGCCGCCCCCGCGCGCGAACGCCTCGCCCGTTGCGGCCAGCCATGCCCGTGCGCCGGGGCCGAGGTGCGGCAGCGCCTCCGCGATCAGCGGGCGGTACACGTCCGGCCACAGGTCGCGCTCCGGCACCCCCGCGCGCGCGGCCACCTCGCGCGGGACGCCGTGGAGCGCCGCGAGGAAGCGCCCGATGCCGTCGCACAGCCGCGCCCGCGCCGCGCCGCGCAGACCGCGCGGGTACGGCGTGCCCGGTACGTACTCGTGCAGCGTGCCGAGGAACGCGCGGCCGTCGCGCACCTCGCGCATGTCCGAGGGGAACGCCACGCCCAGGTCGAAGCGTTCCAGCGCGCGCAGCAGCCGCGCCTCGCGCCGCAGCAGCGGGACGGAGTGGGCAAGGGGCGGCTTTGGGAGACGGAGGACGAGGTCGGGGGCCGAGCCGCCTCGCGACCTCCCGGAGGGCGGCGCGGGTATCCCGCGCGGCGCCCGCAAGAGGTACGCCTCGGCCGCGTAGCCGGAGCCGAGGCGCGTCACCGCGGACATGCGACGAGGCCGCACGCCTGACGCTTGCAGCGCTCGGCGTACGGCCTCGTTGGGTTCGGTCGCTCCGCTCATCGCGGAGCAGTCTACATCTTCAGCGTGTCCGCAAAGGCGAGCTTGGTGTCGGGCTTCAGCGGGTTCCGCTTCTCCTCGAACGCCCCGATCGCGTCGGTGTGCTGGAGCGTCAGGCCGATGTCGTCCAGGCCGTTCAGCAGGCGGTGCTTCACGAACGGGTCGACGTTGAACGAGCGCTTCCAGTCCGTGCCCGCCACGCTCACCGTCTGCGCCGCCACGTCCACCACGATCTGCGTGGACGGGAGCTCCTCGCAGCGCGACATCAGGAAGTCGATGTCGTCCTGCGGCAGCACCACGGTGACCAGGCCCACCTTCGAGCAGTTGGTACGGAAGATGTCGCCGAAGGAGGGGGCGAGGATCGCCGTGACGCCCATGTCCTCGATCGCCCAGACCGCGTGCTCGCGGCTGGAGCCGCAGCCGAAGTTCTGCTGCGCGAGGATGATCGGCGCGCCGGCGTAGCGCTGGTCGTTGGTGATGAAGGACGGGTCCTTCTTCCAGTCGAAGAAGGCGAACTCGCCGAACCCGGAGCGCTCAATACGCTTGAGGAACTGCTTCGGGATGATCTGGTCGGTGTCCACGTCCGCCCGGTTGAGGGGGAACGCCTGGCCCGCGACCTCGGTGACCTTACGCATCGTTGTCTCCCTCGCCCTACAGGTCGCGCACGTCGACGAAGTGGCCGGCGATCGCGGCCGCGGCCGCCATCTCCGGGCTCACCAGGTGCGTGCGGCCGCCGGCGCCCTGCCGACCTTCGAAGTTGCGGTTGCTCGTGCTGGCGCAGCGCTCGCCCGGGAGCAGGATGTCCGGGTTCATGCCCAGGCACATGGAGCAGCCCGGCTCGCGCCACTCGAAGCCGGCGTCCTTGAAGATGACGTCCAGGCCCTCTTCCTCCGCCTGCTGCTTCACCAGCCCGGAGCCCGGCACCACCATCGCCTTCACCGTGGAGGCGACGTGCTTGCCCTTCACGATCGAGGCCGCGGCGCGCAGGTCCTCGATGCGCCCGTTGGTGCAGGAGCCCAGGAACACGCGGTCGATGTTCACGGACTGGATCGGGATGCCCGCCTTCAGGTCCATGTACTTCAGCGAGCGCTCCGCCGTCTCGCGCGCGGACGCGGTCGCCGCGTCCTCCGGCTTCGGCACCGACTGCGAGATGCCGATGCTCTGCGCGGGCGTGGTGCCCCACGTCACGTGCGGCTCGATCTCCTCGCCCTTCAGCGTGACGTAGGTGTCGAACGTGGCGCCCTCGTCGGTCGTCAGCGACTTCCAGTACTCGACGGCCTTGTCCCAGTCCTCGCCCTGCGGCGCGAAGTCGCGGCCCTTCAGGTACGCGAACGTCGTCTCGTCCGGGGCGACCAGGCCGGCGCGCGCGCCGCCCTCGATCGTCATGTTGCAGACCGTCATGCGGCCTTCCATGGAGAGGTTGCGGATCGCCTCGCCGCGGTACTCGATCACGTGGCCGATGCCGCCGTCCACGCCGATCTTGCGGATGACCGCGAGCACGATGTCCTTCGCCGTGACGCCCGTCTTGAGCGACCCGGTGACCTCCACCGACATCGTCTTGATCGCCGCCTGCGGCAGCGTCTGCGTCGCCAGCACGTGCTCCACCTCGGACGTGCCGATGCCGAACGCGAGCGCACCGAAGGCGCCGTGCGTGGCCGTGTGCGAGTCGCCGCACACGATCGTCATCCCCGGCTGCGTGAGCCCGTGCTCCGGCGAGATGATGTGCACAATGCCCTGCCGGATGTCGAAGATGTCCCACAGCGGGACGCCGAACTCCTTGCAGTTGTCGCGGAGCACCTCGATCTGCTGCGCGGACAGCGGGTCCGGGTTCGGGAGGCTGCGATCCTGCGTCGGGACGTTGTGGTCCACGGTCGCCAGCGTCAGCTCCGGGCGGCGCACCGGCCGGTTGTTCATCCGCAGGCTCTCGAACGCCTGCGCGCTCGTCACCTCGTGCACCAGGTGCAGGTCGATGTACAGGAGGTCCGGCTCGCCCTCGGCGGTCCGGACGACGTGCTCGTCCCAGATCTTCTCGATGATCGTCTTCGGCCGGTCGGCCATTCGTGTCCCCCCGTGTGTCCCCGCGCGGCGAGGACGCCCTCGCCGCGCTGCAGTCTAGTGGCGGATCGCCGCCGGCGTGCTAGTTGCGGTCGGCCATCGCCACCGGCACCGCGGAGGGCGGCGTGGCAATGGACCGGTTGAGCGCGTGCAGGTATGCCCGCGCCGCGGCGACCAGGATGTCCGGAGCCGCCGCGCGGCCCTGGAACGTGGTCCCGTTCGCCTCAATGCGGATCGTCACCTCGCCCTGCGCGTCAATGCCCTCCGTCACGGCCTTCACGCTGAACTCCGTGAGCAGGTTCTCTGCGCCGGTGACACGGTTGATCGCCTTGTAGATGGCGTCCACCGGGCCCGTGCCGATCGCCGCGTCCATGTGAGTCTCGCCGGCCGCGTCCACCAGCCGCACCGTGGCGGTGGGGGCGGCGTGGTCGCCGCCGGAGACCTGCACCAGGTCCAGCGTCCAGGCGTCCTCCACCTTGATCTGCGTCTGCTCGCCCACGATCGCCATCAGGTCGCGGTCGTCCACCTCGTCCTTCGCGTCGGCCACGTCCTTGAACGCCTCGAAGATGCGCACGAACTCCTCGTCGCTCGGGAAGACGCCCAGGTCCCCCAGCCGCGAGCGCACGCCGTGCGATCCGGACACCTTCGTCAGCACGATCGAGGAGCCCGCCGGGATGCCGATGTCCGCCGGGTCCATGATCTCGTACGTCTGGCGCATCTTCAGGACGCCGTCCTGGTGGATGCCGCTGGAGTGGCGGAACGCGTTCTTGCCCACCACCGCCTTGTGCGGCTGCAGCGCCATGCCGGACACGCGCTCCACCAGCTTGCTCACCGCGTACAGCTCACGCGTGTTCACGTCCGTGCGCAGGTGCAGGAAGTCCGGCCGCGTCTTGATCGCCATGATGATCTCTTCGAGCGGCGCGTTGCCCGCGCGCTCGCCGATGCCGTTCATGGTGCCCTCGATCTGCCGAGCGCCGCCCAGCGCGCCCGCCAGCGAGTTCGCCGTGGACATGCCCAGGTCGTTGTGGCAGTGCACGGAGATCCGCGCCTTGTCGATGTCCGGCACGTTGTTCCGGATGTTCCGGATGAACTCCTCGAAGTCGCGCGGGATCGCGTAGCCCACGGTGTCCGGGATGTTCACCGTGGTCGCGCCCTCCTCGATCGCCGCCTGGACGATCTGGTAGACGAACTCCGGGTCGGAGCGCGTGGCGTCCATGGGAGAGAACTCCACGTCGCTCACGTACTTCTTCGCCCGCGCCACGGACGCGCGCGCCATCTCGATCACGTCCTCGCGGTTCTTGCGCAGCTGCTGCGCGAGGTGGATCTCGCTCGCCGAGATGAACACGTGAATACGGGGCGACTCCGCGCCGCGCAGCGCCTCCCACGCGGTGTCGATGTCGCTGGCCACTGCGCGCGCCAGGCCCGCGATCACCGGGCCCTTCACCTCGCGCGTGATCCGCGCGATCGCCTCGCGGTCGCCCGGCGAGGTCGCCGGGAAGCCCGCCTCGATGATGTCCACGTTCACGCGGCCCAGCTGGCGCGCGATCTCCACCTTCTCGTCGATGGTGAAGCCGATGCCCGCGGACTGTTCGCCGTCACGCAGGGTGGTGTCAAAGATGTAGATCTTGTCGGAGTCGCTCACGGTGTCTTTCCTTCTCGTCGTGCATCGCTGAGTTCGAGGTTCGGCGACGGCCCTCCCCTCCGCCTGTCGGTCAGGCGGCGGAGGGCCGGGGAAGCACCAGGCCCGGCGGCTCCGGACGGCGCACGGCGGGCAGAGACGGCGAGAGCGGCCTGGCGGCCGCCCTCGAGGCGCGCGCGGGCGCGCCGGACGAAGCCGCCGTGGGTACGGCGACTACGGCGTGCGGCCCGCGCGAGCGCTGCGTCATCTGCTGCTCGTCCCTACTTCTTCTCGAGCCAGGACATCATGCGGCGCACTTCCTGGCCCACCAGCTCGATCGGGTGCTCCGCGTTCAGCCGGCGCAGCGCCTTGAAGTGCGGCTGGCCCGCCTGGTTCTCCAGGATCCACTCACGCGCGAAGGAGCCGTCCTGGATCTCGTCCAGGATCTTCCGCATCTCCGCCTTCTGCGCCGCGTTGGAGACGCGGGGGCCGCGCGTGTAGTCGCCGTACTCCGCCGTGTCGCTGATGGAGGAGCGCATGGTCGCCATGCCGCCCTCGTACATCAGGTCCACGATCAGCTTCACCTCGTGGAACGTCTCGAAGTAGGCGGACTCCGGTTGGTAGCCGGCCTCCACCAGCGTCTCGAACGCGTTCTTGATCATCGCCGTCAGGCCGCCGCAGAGGATCGCCTGCTCGCCGAAGAGGTCGGTCTCGGTCTCCTCGCGGAACGTCGTCTCCAGGATGCCGGAGCGCGCCGCGCCAATGCCCTTGCCGTAGGCCAGCGCCGTCGCCAGCGCGCCCTCCGTCGCGTCCTGCTCGATCGCGACGAGCGCGGGGACGCCGCCGCCCTCCGTGAACACGCGGCGCACCAGGTGGCCGGGGCCCTTCGGCGCGATCATGGAGACGTCCACGCCCTCCGGCGGGGAGATGCGGTTGAAGTGGATGCTGAAGCCGTGCGCGAACATCAGCGTGTCGCCCGGCTCCATGTACGGCGCCACGTGGTCGTCGTACACCTGCTTCGTCACCTGGTCCGGCACGAGCATCATGATGATGTTCGAGTCCCGCGCGACCTCGTCCACGGTGCCGACCTTGATCCCGGCCGCCTGCACCTTGGCCCACGACGAGGAGCCGGGGTACAGGCCCACGGCCACGTCCACCCCGGAATCGTGCAGGTTCTGCGCGTGCGCGTGCCCCTGCGAGCCGAAGCCGATGATCCCGACCTTCTTGCCCTTCAGGACGTTCAGGTCAGCATCCGCGTCGTAGTAGATCTTCGCCAAAGCCAATCCCCCTCGCTGGTGGCGGCTTCGGCCTCCACCTTCAACCTGACCGGCGTCAGTCCGGTCTTGTGTCCTGCTTACTCCGTCACGAACGGCAGCTCGCCCTCCGGGCGGCGCCCCGACTCGCTGTGGAAGCGGCGTGCCTCCGCGGACTCGTGCGGCACCGCCGTGGTGCGCGCGCCTCGCGTCAGCGCGATGCGACCGGTGCGCACCATCTCCCGCACGCCGTATGGGCGCAAGTTCTCCAGGAGCGCGTCCAGCGTGTCCCCGGCGGCCGTGATCTGGATCACCAGGCTGGTCGGCGCCACGTCCACCACCTGCGCCCGGAAGATCTGCA
>JBFWQJ010000014.1:0-23191 GCA_050249515.1 Dehalococcoidia bacterium
CGCGTTCGCGTGGCCGCCCTCGTGCTGTCCGGCCGGCCATCCCTGCCGGCCCTGGCCCTCGCGCCTGTGGCGCTCCTGCGATGCCGTCGCCGCTGCGCCCGCCGCCTCCGTCACCCCGGCCGCCGTAGCCTCCCCCCGAAGCGCGAGGAGGCCGCCGTGCCCACCGTCCACACCAGCACCGACAGCCTCGACCACGCCCCGATCCTCGTGGTGCTCTACGACGACGCGATCGAGCCGGACGCCAGCGTGGCGCCGGAGGGGGAGGTGCGCTTCACCGTGATGAACCGCGGCAGCCGCCCGCACGACTTCCTCGTCGCGAGCGCGCCGGCCGCGCCGGGCGAACGCGGGCTGCGCGTGGAGGAGACGCCGCTGAGCCGCGTCGGCGGCATCGTCCCCGGCGGCAGCGCGGACGTGATCGTGGCGTTGCATGTCGGCCGCTACATCCTCGAGGCCGCCCCCGAGAACGACGGCGATGCGGCGACGCGCGCGGAGCTCACGGTGCAGCCCGCGAGCGTCTACGACACGCGTCCGGAGCTCTAGCGCCCTCGCGAGGCCGCCCGGTCAGTCGGCCCGCGCGGTCAGTCCTCGCGCCACGCGCGGGGCGAGGTGCGCGTGGGGGCGCGCATGCTGCGCAGCAGGCGTCCGCGCAGCAGCACCGCGACGGCAGCGCCGATCACGAAGCCGCCCACGTGCGCCTCCCACGCGACGCCCTCGGTCGGGATGCTGAACTGGCCGATGAACCACAGCCCGAGGAACAGCACGGCCGGTACTGGCACGATGCCGAGGAACCACAGCGCGAGCACCCACCCGCGCGGGAACAGCACGAGGTACGCCCCCAGCACTCCGGCGATCGCGCCGGAGGCGCCGATCAGCGGGGCGACGTTGTCGAAGTTCAGCAGCGAGAACGCAAACGTCGCCCCCACCCCCGCGACCAGGTACAGCAGCAGGAAGCCGAGGTGCCCGAAGGCCTCCTCGATGTTGTCGCCGAAGATCCACAGGAACCACATGTTCCCCAGCAGGTGCAGCAACCCGCCGTGCAGGAACATCGACACGACGATCGAGAGCGGGATCGCCTTGTCGGGGAAGAGCAGCGGCGCATCGTCCGCGACGCAGTGCCCACGCTGGATGTCGTTGATCGTGATCGGGGTGAGCGTGGTCACCTCGCACGCCACGGCCGCGCGCTCGTAGAGAAACGCGCGCTGCGCGCCGCGGTCCCCGTGCGGCTGCCACGCGAAGAACGCCACGAGGTTCGCCGCGATCAGCACGAGCGTGACCAGCGGCACACCGCGCGAGGGGTTGAGGTCGCGGAGCGGGAACACGCGGCGGTGGAAGGGGTGCGGGCTACGCCTCGGCGTTGCCGAGGTTGATGACGTGCAGGCCGCACTCCCGCTTCGTGGCCTCTTCCCACCACCAGCGCCCCTCGCGCTCGTGCTCGCCGGGGTTCGTGGCGCGCGTGCAGGGCTCGCAGCCAATCGAGCGGAAGCCGACGTCATGCAGCGGGTTGTACGGCGTCTCGTGCTCGCGGATGTACTGCCACACCTTCGCGGACGACCAGTTCGCCAGCGGGTTGAACTTCACCAGGTCCCGCTCCGACGTGGAGAACGCGGTGTCGTGCTGCACCACGGGGATGTCCGCGCGCGTGCCGGGGCTCTGGTCCTTGCGCTGGCCCGTCACGTAGGCGCGGACACTGCTCAGGGCACGGCGCAGCGGCTCCACCTTGCGGATGCCGCAGCATTCCTCGTGGCCGTCCTGGTAGAAGGAGAAGTAGCCCTTCGCCGTCACCAGCTGCTGGAGCGGCTCCGGCTGCGGCGCGAAGGCCTCGATCCGCACGCCGTAGCGGTCCCGCACCTGCTCGATGAAGCGATACGTCTGGGCGTGCAGCCGGCCCGTGTCGAGGGTGAACGCCCGGAACGGGAGCCCCGTGCGGGACGCCATGTCGATGAGCACGACATCCTCGGCGCCGCTGAAGGAGATCGACAGGTCGTCGCCGTACTCCTGCTGGGCGCGCTTGATGATGTCGGCGGGGTGCAGGGCGGCGAGTTCCTGCGCCAGCCCCTCGATCTGCTGCAACTCGACCACCATCGCGCGCTCCATTCGTTGTCCGAACATCATACCGGCGTCCGGCAGCCGACCCGCGCGTAGGGTACGCTGTGAGTGCGCCGGGAGAGCCTCGCGCGAATGTCCATCGCGCCGCCCAGGCCAACGGCCCGGCGGACGCCCCCACGACCCTGCGAGGCGGTACATGGCCCGGAAGCAGAACTACTCCTACCTCAAGTTCCAGCGCGACTCCTCCAAGGCGGCGAAGCGCGAGGCGAAGAAGGAGCAGCGCGCCGCCCGCGCCGACGAGGACGCGGCGCAGGACGCCCCGGTCTCCGATGAGGACCTGGACGCGATCCTCGACGCCCTCGTCCCCGGCGGCCGTGACGACGACGACGAGCCCGCGAACTAGCCGTCCCCGCGGGGTGCCCGCATGACCACGGCGCCCGCGGCCGCTACGCCCGAGGAGCGGCGCGCCCTCACCATCGGCATCATCGGCGCGGGACGCCTCGGCGGGACGCTCGCGGGCGCGCTCGCCGCCGCCGGGTACACGCACGTACAGGTCGCCTCGCGCACAGACGCGCACGCCCGCGCGGTCGCGGACGCCTGCGGCGTCGCCGCCGTCCCCGTCGCCCGTGCAGTCGAGGAGTCGGCGCTCGTCTTCCTCGGCGTCCCGGACGGCGCGATCGCATCGCTCGCCGAGACGCTGCCGTGGCGGTCGGGGCAGGGCGTCGTGCACCTGAGCGGCGCGCTCGGCCTCGACGTGCTCGCCGGGGCGACCGGGCGCTACGCGCTTGCGGGGTGCCTGCACCCGATCCAGACGTTCCCCGGCGTGCTGGCCGCCGACGACCCGCGCGAGATCGCCGCCGCGCTCTTTCGCGGCGTGACCTGCGGACTGGAGGCGCACGCGCCGCTCGATGGGCTGCTCGCAGCGATCGCGGGCGACCTCGGCGCGCGGACGGTGCGGCTGGAGGGCGTGGGCCGGGCGCGATACCACGCGGCCGCCGTGCTGGTGAGCAACGACGTGGTCGCGCTGATGGCCGCCGCCACGCGCACCTGGAGCGCGGCCGGGCTGCCCGAAGCGGCCGCGCGCGAGGCGCTCGCCCCGCTGCTGCTGGCCGCCGCCGCCAACGCCGCGCGACTGCCGCCGGAGCGCGCCCTCACCGGCCCGGTCGCGCGGGGGGACGTCGCCACGGTGCGACGACACCTCGAGGCACTCGCGGGGGAACCGGACCTCGCGGCGCTGTATCGCGCGCTCGCGCGTGAACTGGCGCGGCTCGACCTCGGCCACGCGCCGGAGGTGAGCGCGGCGCTGCGCGCGGTGCTGACGGACGACGCGCCCGAGGACTAGTGGCCGGGGTGCCCGCTGAGCGGAGCGCGCAGGCGGCGGTAGTCCTCCAGCGACTGGCGGATCACCGCGAGCGCGCTCTCGCGCCCCTCGAACGGCTCAACCACCACTTCCTTCTCCTCGAGCACCTTGTAGTCGAGGAAGAAGCGCCGGATCTCGGCGAGCAGGTGGGCCGGGATGTCCTCGAGCTCGCGGACGTGGTCCCAGACCGGGTCGTAGGTGCTGACGGCGAGGATCTTGTCGTCGGCCTTGCCGCCGTCGAGCATGTGCATCACGCCGACCGGCCGCACGTACATGAGAGTCAGCGGCTGCACCGCCTCCTGCCCCAGCACCACCGCGTCCAGCGGGTCGCCGTCGTCGCAGAAGGAGCGCGGCACCAGGCCGTAGTTCGCGGGGTAGCGGACCGAGCTGAACAGCACGCGGTCGAGCTTCAGCAGGCCGCTCGCCTTGTCCAGCTCGTACTTGTTCTTGCCTCCCTGTGGAATCTCGATGACGACGGGAAGCGCCTCATCGATCTGAGCCGGGTCAACTTCGATGTCGTGCCAGGGGTGCGTCATGCATCCAATGTGAGACGGCATCCGGGCATGCGCTAGGGGCGTCCCGGCTGGAATCTTGTTCCGCTCCGGCGTGCGCCCGCGTCCCGGCGCGGAGGCCGCAACCGTTACCCCCTTGTTAGCACCGCCGCGCGCCACTGCCCCCGGCTGCGAGCCGTCCCCGCCCAGACTTGGGGCAGGAGGCGCGCATGCTCGCGTTCGCGAAGACGCTCTGGCACGAGGTATCGAAGGACCGCGTCAGCGACCTGGCCGCCGGTCTCGCGTACCGCTTCATGCTCGCGCTCTTTCCGTTCTTCCTGTTCCTCGGCGCGCTGTCGGGGTTCGTCGCCCAGCTGCTGGGCGTGCAGGATCCGGCGCAGCAGGTGGTGGACAACCTCGCCGCCGCCGCGCCGGCGGACGCGCAGTCCGTCCTGTCCGATCAGCTCACCGCCGTCCTCGATCAGAGCCGGCCCGGCCTGCTGTCCTTCGGGCTGATCGGCGCGCTGTGGTCCTCCGCCTCCGGGCTCGCCGCCGCGATGCGCGCGATGAACGTCGCCTACGACGTGGACGAGGGGCGCCCCTTCTGGCGTCGCACGCTGGTCTCCATCGGTCTCACGATCCTCAGCGGCCTCTTCCTGATCACGGCGTTCCTCAGCCTAGTGGTCGCCCAGTTCGCGGAGAGCACCGCGCAGGAGTGGCTCGGGAGCGGACAGGCGGTGCTGATCGCGCTCACGATCGCCCGCTACGCGCTGGCCCTGCTGCTGATCACCGGCGTGGCGGCGTTCCTGTACTGGGCGCTGCCCAACGCGCACCTGCGCTTCACCTGGATCTCGCCCGGCGCGGCGCTCTTCGTCGTGAGCTGGCTCGTCGCCACCTTCGGGTTCAGCTGGTACGTCTCGAACTTCGGTTCGTACAACGCCACCTACGGGGCGATCGGCGGAATCATCGTGCTCATGATCTGGCTGTACGTGACGGCGCTGATGATGCTCGTCGGCGCCGAGGTGAACGCGCTCCTCGCGCAACGGCACGCGGAGCAGCCCTCCGAGGCCGAGGGCGCGGACCGGCAGGACGAGCGCCGCCGCCAGCGCACCGCCGACGCAGCCGCACGACGCAACGACGCCCGCGACGCGGAGCCCACCGAAGTGCGGGCGCGCCGCGTCCGCCCGCGCAGCCGCCTCGGCGGCGCGCTGGCGGCGGCGACGGGCGCGGCGATCGGCGTCACCTCGGTGATGCACGCGGTCACGGCGTCCGGGGACGACCACCGACAGCAGAGCGGGGCGCAGACGCGCACCCGTCGTCAGGGACTTCATTCGGAAGGGGTGCCTCGTGGTTGATGAACGACGCGAGTCGGAGTCTCGCCAGATGGCGGGCCTCGAGGGCGGCGGCATGCAGCCGCCGGGCAGCACGCAGCAGCGCGCCGGGAGCCACGGCTCCATGGGTGAGCGCGCGATGGACGAGGGACGGCAGATGGCCGACCAGGCCCGCCAGTCCGCCGGCGAGGCGATGAACGAGGCCGGCGACCGCGCGTACGGCGCGGCCGAGACGGGACGCGAGAACGCCGCAAGCGGCCTGGAACGCGCCGCCGCCGGGCTGGAGCGCCGCGCCGACGGCTCGGACGGGATGTCCGCGATGGCCGCGGAGCGCGCCGCCGAGGGGATGCAGTCGGCCGCCGGCTACCTGCGGCAGCACGACAGCACCGAGATCTGGCAGGACGTGGAGCGGTATGTGCAGCACAACCCGGTGCGCTCGCTCCTCGGCGCCGTGGCGGCGGGCTTCGTCGTCGGTCGCATCCTCAGGTAAGGGGTGACGGATGGCTCTCCGAGAAGGACGCCCCGGCATGGACGAGGGCGCGACGGACCGCGGCTACGCGCGAGCATGGGCACAGGCGCAGGAGGAGGCGCGGGGCATCGGCAGCACGATCGCCCGGATCACCTCCGAGCTGCGAGTCCTCTCCGAGCGGGAGATAGACCTGGCGCGCGCCGAGATGCTCGATACGCGTGACGCGGCGAAGAGCGTCGGAATGTGGGGCGCGGTCGCGGCCGTCTTCGGCCTGATCGCCCTCGAGTTCCTCGCGCTCGCGGGGATGCTGGCGCTGGCGCAGGTGCTGGAGCTGTGGGCGGCGGCGCTGATCACGGCCGGCGTGCTGCTGGTGATCGCCGCGATCGGCGCCTTCGCCGCACGCAGCGCGATGTCCGACGTCAACCTCGTGCCGAAGCACACCATCAAGTCAGTGCAGGAGGACATGCGATGGGCTCGCGAACGCGTGCAGCGGAACAACGGGTAGAGGACCAGCGTCGTCGCATCAACGCGCTGATCGATGACCTCGACCAGCGCGTGCGCCGCGACGTGGATCAGGTGCGCAGCGGCGTGACCGCCCGCGTCGAGGAGTTCGGTGAACGTATCCAGCGCAGCGGTGAGTCGCTGCCGGGCGCGGACACCGTCCGCACGCAGGTGAACGAGCACCCGATGACCTCGGTCGTCGGCGGCTTCGGCGCCGGCGTCGCGCTCGGCATGCTGAGCGGGTCGATGATGGACGACGACGACGAGGCGCCGCGCCGGGAGCGCCGCGCGGAGCCGCGGCACCGTGGGTCCGGGATGATGGGCGGCATGGCCTCGCGCCTCGTCGGCATGTTCACCGCCCCGGCGCTCGTCAGCACCGTGGCCGACCCCGTCCAGGACGAGGTGCGGTCGCTGGTGAAGGAGGTCGTCGCGGGCTTCCTCGGCACGGAGCGCGGCCGGGGGGCACAGCGTCCGACCGAACCCGCCATGTCCTCCGTCGACCCCGGCGCGACGGACCGCGGGCGTCCGGACCCCGCGCAGACAACGCGCCAGGACACCCCGGCGGCCACTGCCGCGCCGCCACCACCCGGACAGCGGGACCGGGCGTGGGGGGAGAACACGGAACGCATGCCGTAGACGCCCGCGGGGGGTGAAACGTCAGCGCGCCGGGACGGGCGCCTCGGCACGCCGGGGCGCCCGCAGCGGCAGTTCCAGCGTGAACGCCGCGCCCTCGCCCGGGCGGCTGGCCACCGTGAGCACCCCACCGAGTTCCTCGGCCAGCCCGCGCGAGACGTAGAGGCCCACGCCGAGTCCGCCCTTCACGCGCCCCGCGCCGCGGTAGAACCGCTCGAAGAGGTGCGCCAGGTGTGCCTCCGCGATCCCGGGGCCGTTGTCACGCACGACGATCGCGATCCGGTCCGGCGCGCGCTGCGCGACCGACACCTCGACCTCCGCGGCGTCGCCGGCGTACCGGGCGGCGTTCTCCAGCAGGTTGTCGAGGATGCCCGCGAGCGTGTCGGGCGCCGTCTCCAGTTCCAGCGCGGCGTCCGGCACCCGCACCGTGATCTCCATCTGCCCGTGCCGCTCCCGGGCGGCGATCACCTGGCGCGTCACGCAGTCGCGCAGGTCGACACGCTCCAGCGCGTGATGCGCGCCGCCGGTCTGCAGTTCGGCGAAGCCCATCCACCGTTCGAGGATCGCGTTGAGACGGAACGCCTCGCTGGTGAGCGATTGCACCATCTCGATCGTCGACTCCTCCGCACCGCTCCGCGTCAGCCGGCGCGACAGGTGCTGTCCAAGGCCGATCACGCTGGTGAGCGGCGTGCGCAGCTCGTGCGAGGCGATCGAGATCGTGTCGCGCTGTAGCTCCTGCGCCTCCCGCACCGCGATGGCGAGGGAGAGCGTGCCCGCCAGCTCGCAGGCGAAGTTCCGCTCGTCCTCGGTGAACGCGCGGGGGGTGAGCGAGTGGGCCGAGATCAGCCCCCACGGCCCGCGGGTGCCTCGGAGTCCCGTCGCCAGTGAGCTGCGGATGCCGTGCGCGAGCAGCGTGGGCGGGACACGGAAGCGCCGCTCCGCCTGCAGGTCCGGGATCCACACCGGCTCCGCGGCGTGCATGATGAAGTCGGTGTACGAGTGCGAGCGCGGGCCTGGCAGCGGCGCATCGTCGTCCCACCCCACCTGTGCGACGTACTCCAGGTCGTCCGACCCCGCCACCACGCGCACCACGCGCGACAGCGGGACGTCGAGGACGCGCGCGATCGATTCGGCGGCGAGGTGGAACAGGTCCGCCAGCGGGGCCTCGTCGTCCAGGGCGGCCTGCGCGAAGGCGGCGAGCGTCCGCTGCTGCTCCACGCGCTGTGCCGCGTGCTCCTGCGCTCGGCGGACCTCCGTGACATCGGTCACCGCGACGCCCGCGCCGATCACCGGTGCGTCCGCGCCGGCCGCGTCGTCGTCGTCGTGCACCGGGAACCAATGCTCGAGCCAGATCCGCTCGCCGATCGATTCGTTGGCGGTGACCCCACGGACCTCCTCCGTCGTCGCCTCGCCGCGCAACGCGGCGGCGAGCAGCGGACGCATCTGCGGGGCGATCGAGGGCAGCAACTCGTCCACGGTGCGCCCGGTGTGCGCATCCGCGGGGAGGCCGTGCACCGCGGCGAGTGACTCGCTCACGAACACGCAGCGGCCGTCGCGATCGAAGTAGGCGACCTCGCCGCCGGAGCGCGACATCAGGGTGGCGAGGAATCGAGGTAGTGCTGGGTGCATGGGCCCGACTATAGGCAGGGAGTCGGGCCGATACCGTTACAAACGAGGCGGCGTAATACAACTGCAACAGCGCGGATGCCGATGCGCTATAAGAGGCGCAGCAGCAGGAGGGTTCATGTTCAACCGCGTCGACCACCTCGTCATCGCCGTCCCCGACCTGGCGCAGGCGATCGATCGCTACGCGCACCTGGGCTTCCACGTCTTCGACGCCGGGACGAACGAGGGCTGCGGCACGCGCAGTGCCGTGGTGTTCTACGACGACCAGTACCTCGAGTTGCTCGCGATCGAGGATGCCACCGCGCACGCCGCGGCCGCAGTCGCGGACCCCACCGTGGACGCCGGTCTCCCCGCCTTCGTGGCCGCCGGGGGCGGCATCCGCTTCATCGCGCTCGTCACCGACGACCTCGCCGCGGAGGTCACGGCGATGCGCGCGCGCGGCGTCGAGGTCTCGGAGCCCGCACGGCACGCGCGCACCACGCCCGGTGGCGCCCGCGTGGAATGGCTCGCCTCCGTGCTCACCGGCGCGGACGCGCTGCCGCTGCTCTTCGTGCAGCACCTGACGGACCTGGAGGGGCGACGCGCGCAGGCCGCGAGCCGCGCACCGCACCCGAACGGGCTGCTGGACATCGAGCGCATCTACGTGGCGGGGCACAACCTCGCGGCGATGGTGGACGCCTACAGCGGCGTCCTCGGCGGGCCGCCTCCCACGCCGCAGGACGGCATCATCATCAAGGCCGACATGGCGCGGTACGCGTTCGCGCAGAGCGAGGTCGTGGCGGCGCAGGCGTACGGCCCCGGCCCGACGCAGGACGCCATGGACGCGCGCGGGCCGGGCCCGTTCCAGGCGATCCATCGCTCCGCCGACATCACGGCGAGCGCGCGGTACCTCGAGGCGCACGGCGTCACCCCCGCGGCGACGGGGCGGCGCGCGAACCAGGAGCTCGTGCTCCTGGTCGGACCGGACGACGCCTTCGGCTACAACCTCGGCTTCGTCGGGATGGAGTAGCCGGGGCGCGGGCCCCCTCGACGGCTCCGGGGCGCGGCGGTACAACCGGTGTGCCCCAGCCGTCAGGAGTCTCCGCCATGCCGTACCGACCGCCCCGCATGTCCTTCGGCGTCTTCCTCGCGCCGTTCCACCCCGTGGGCGAGCACCCGACGCTCGCGATCGAGCGCGACCTCCAGCTGCTGGAGCACCTGGACACGCTGGGCTTCGAGGAGGCATGGATCGGCGAGCACCACAGCGCCGGCTGGGAGATCATCGCGGACCCCACGCTGATCATCGCCGCGGCGGCCCAGCGCACGCGGCGCATCCGCCTCGGCACCGGCGTGCTCAGCCTGCCGTACCACCACCCGCTGATGGTCGCGGACCGCATGGTCCAGCTGGACCACATGACGCGCGGCCGCGCCATGCTCGGCGTCGGCCCCGGCGCGCTCGCCTCGGACGCGCACATGCTCGGCATCGACCCGGTGACGCAGCGCGGCCGCATGGCCGAGGCGCTGGAGGCGATCATCGCGCTGCTGCGCGCGGAGGCGCCCGTCACGATGAAGACGGACTGGTTCGAGCTGAACGAGGCGCGCCTCCAGCTCGCCTCCTACACGCACCCGCACCTCCCGGTCGCCGTCGCCCACACGTTCTCGCCCGCCGGCCCGGTGGCGGCGGGGCAGTTCGGCATCGGCATGCTCTCGGTCGCCTCGTTCGCCGCGGGTGGGCTGATCGCGCTGCCGGAGGCGTGGGTGTGGGCGGAGGAGTCGGCCGCGAAGCACGGGCAGACAGTGGACCGCGCGGACTGGCGCGTCGTCATGCCGTTCCACCTCGCCCCCACGCGGGAGCAGGCGCTGGACGAGGTGCGCGCCGGCGTCCTCGCCCACAACGTCGACTACTTCACGAACACGCTCGGGCGCCCTACCGCACCGGGCGAGGACGAGGTGGAGGCGATGGTCGCGCGCGGCGGCGCGATCATCGGCACGCCGCAGGACGCGATCGAGGCGGTCGAGCGGATCATCGACATCTCGGGCGGCTTCGGCGGGTTCCTCGGCCTCGCGCACGAGTGGGCGCCGCGCGAGGCGACCTGGCGCTCCTACGAGATGTGGGCACGGCTGGTCGCGCCGCACTTCCAGAACCAGATCGCGCCCATCGCCGCCAGCCGCGACTGGGTCGCGCAGGCCGGCGACCAGCTGGGCGCGCGCGGCGCCGCCACCCGCAAGGCGTTCGAGGACGCCGGCAAGGCGCTCCCGCCCGGCCGGGAGCAGCAGATGGAGCGCGGGCGCACGTAGCGCGCACCTCGCCGGTCGCGGATGCAGAGAGGCCCCGCCGGTGCGGGGCCTCCTCGTGTCGGCAGCCGGGCGCGCGGCGCTAGCCGACGGCGTCGAGGCGCTTGCCGCCGACCTCGACCGGCTTCGCGTCCATCAGCACGAAGGCGATCACACACGGCTCCGTGCCGCGGTTCAGCCAGTTGTGCACGGTGCCCCGCTGGACGATCACGTCGCCCTGCTTGCAGTGGACCATCACCCCGTCGTCCAGCTCCATGTCGATCTCGCCCTGCAGGATGACCGAGTAGTCCAGCGAGTCCGTGCGGTGCATGCGCGGGGCGTTGCCGGGCTCGATGGCGAGCAAGCGGAAGACCGTGCCGCCCGGCAGCGTGGTCGCCACGCCCTCGCGCTGGCCCTCGTCCTCGGAGCCGTCGTTGTTAATCGGGAAGCCGAGGCTGGTCCAGATCACCGCGGCGTCCACGCCCGGCCGGCGGGACTCGCCCTCCACCACGTCGTCGATCGTGGCGATCGCCTTGCCCTCGGCGTTGTGGCCCGTGACCACGCGCCGCACCTGGAATGCCATCTCACGCGCCTCCTTCGGTTCGCACTCTGCGCACCATGGCTGTAGCAGCCGAGGCACGCCCCCGTCTACCCCGTGGATGCCCCTGTTGCGGGAGCCCGCAACAACCGGACATCGGACGCCCCGAGGATTGGACTCTTTCACCGGCATCACGCCCCGTGCGACGCGGCTGCAACGGCTGTGGCCGGATCGGGCGCGGTGCCCGCACGGGCTGCGCTCGTACGGTGATGCCGCGGACGCAAACGCCCGTGCCGAGCTGGCGAGACACGCACGATCCCGTGGCCCGGCAGGTCGCGATGTTGGCGCATCGCAGGACGCGCGGGCACGGCCTCCGCACGCCTCGGATGCGCACGGCAAGCAGGCACTGGCTGCCCAGGCGCATGGAGGCTCCCCGATGACAGCACAGGACACCCGAGAGACCTCAGCGCGCAGCTGGCCCGCCGTCTGGCCCGGCGACCGCGCGGTCGCGCGCCACAGCCGCACGCTGGTGGAGGACATCGCCCCCGTGCGCGTGGCGAGCGCGAAGCGCGCCTTCTCCACGCGGCGCGTGACGCTGGAGGATGCCCGGTCGCTCGTCGTCGGCGCGGTGCGGCCGCGCGCGGGCGACCTGGTTCTGGCGCGGGTGGAGCGGCTGCGGCAGCACGGCCGGCTGGAACTGCCGTCCGGACGGCGCGCGCTCCTGCACCCCGGCGACGAGATCATCGTCGCGTGTGGGAACCGCTACGCCTCCGACCAGTTCGAGGCCTACGTCCCCGGCGCGCTGGGCGAGGCGCACCTGGTGGCCGCCGGCGGGATCGCCGGCGTCGCAGCCTCGAAGTCGCAGGCCGTCCAGGCGGCGACGGAGATCACGCTGCTCGGCCTCCTCGGCGACGCCGAGGGGGAGCCGCTGAACCTCGCCCGGTACGCGCTGCCGGAGCCGGAGGTGCACGGCTCCCGGCCCCCGGTGATCGCCGTCTTCGGCACCGCGATGAACTCCGGCAAGACCACGACGGCGCGCTTCCTGCTGCGCGGGCTGCGCGAGGCGGGCTACCGCGCCGGCTACGCGAAGCTCACGGGCACCGGCGCCGGCGGCGACTACTGGGCGATGATGGACGCGGGCGCGGAGGCGGTGTTCGACTTCACGGACGCCGGGCTCGCTTCGACCTACGTCGCCCCGATCCCGGTGCTGGAGCGCACGAGCATCGACCTGATCGGGCATCTCACCGCCGCGGGCTGCGACCGCATCGTCGTGGAGATCGCGGACGGGCTGCTGCAGGCGGAGACCGCCGGGCTGATGCGCTCCGACATCTTCCGCGCGCTGGTGGACCGCGTGGTGTTCGCTGCCGGCGACGCGATCGCCGCGAACAGCGGAGTGGCGCTGCTGCGCGCCGCCGGGTTCGAGGTCGCCGGCGTGTCCGGCATGCTCACCACCTCCCCGCTCGCGGTGCGCGAGGCGCGCGGGCTCCTCGACGTCCCGGTGCTGTCGAAGGACGACCTGAACGACGCGGCGCAGGCGCGCGTGATCGCGACGCTCCAGGAGTCGGTGGCATGACCGACGATCCCCGCGCGCTCCCGCCCGAAACCCACCCCGGCCTCGCCGACTCCGCGATGGAGGATGACCTCGACGTCCTCGACCTCGAGGCAGCGGAACTGGACGACGGTCCGTTCGAGGATCAGGAGCGCCGCGAGGCGCTGCGCTTCACCGGCATCGTCTCGCCGGAGGCGGCCGTTCGCGTGGGCTGGGGCCCGGTCGCCCTCGTCACGCTGATCGGCCTCGGCGAAGCTGTCTCGATCGTCGTCACCGCCGTGCTGATGCGCATCGGGATCGATGACCTCGTCCGGCACGCCGACTACGCCGTCAGCCCGTTCGGCGTCGATCTGCGACGCCTCGCGTGGATCGCGGGCGGGCTCGCCGCCGCCGCGCTGGTCTCGGCGTGGGTGCGGACGCTGGAGTTCTCCGTTTCGGAGGCGCTGGGCTACCGCTACGTGGAGCGCCTGCGGATGCGGATGTACCAGCAGTTGCAGGACGCCTCGCACCGCCAGATCCTCAACACCAGCACGGGCGGCGTGATCCTCCGCTTCATGGGCGACCTCACCACGATCCGCACCTGGGTCAGTCGAGGCGTCGCGCGCGGCATCGTCGCCGGCGTCACGATCCTCGCGGGCCTCGGACTGCTGTGGTGGCTCGACCCGCTCATGGCGCCGGTGGCGCTGGGCATCCTGCTCTTCGGCGCGGGGCTGTCGCTGGGCGTGGGGGAGAGCGTGCGCCGGGCGACGAGGAGCGCGCGCCGCCAGCGCAGCAACCTCGCGACCAACCTCACCGACCAGGTGCACAGCATGTCCGTGGTGCAGGCGATGGGCCGCACCGGCGGTGAGCGCGACCGCTTCGCGCGCCAGAACTCGCGGCTCACGCGCAACCTGGTCCGCTACGCGCGCGTGCGCGGCCTGCTGCGCGGGATCGCCACCGCCTCGGGCGCGCTGGCCGTCGCCGGCGTGCTCGTCGTCGGCGCGTTCGATGTCGCCGCGGGGCGTGCGTCGGTCGGCGCCGTCGTCGCCGCGATGATCGTCGCGCGCCAGATGGTGCGGCCCGTCCGCGTCCTGGGCCTGTCGCACGACTACTGGCAGAGCGCAAAGGTCTCGCGCGAGAAGATCGTCATGTTCCTCCGCCGCACGGACCGCGCGTCCGGCGACGCGCAGAGGCTCCTCGTCGGCGGAGGCCGCATCGAGTTCCGCGACGTGCACTTCGGCGAGGCGCTGCGCGGCGTGAGCGGGACCGTGCCTCCACGGCAGATGGTCGCGCTCATGGGCCCGAACGGCGCCGGCAAGAGCACGCTGCTCTCGATCGTCGCCCGGATCATCGACCCGGACGAGGGCGACGTGGTGGTCGACGGACAGGTGCTGCAGGAGTGCTCGCTCCGCTCCTGCTCGGCGCGCATCTCCATCGTCAGTCCCACGCTGCCGCTCATGCGCGGATCGCTGCGGCGCAACCTGCTGTACCGCTGGCGCGACGCGCCGGAGGCGGAGCTACAGCGCGTGATCCGGCTCTGCGGCGTGCAGGACGTCATCGACCGGCTCCCCGGCGGCCTCGATGGCGGGGTGAAGGAGGGCGGCGCGAATCTGTCGCGTGGCGAGGCGGCCCGCGTGGCGCTGGCGCGCGCGCTGGTCGGCAACCCGAAGGTGCTGCTGCTGGACGAGCCGACGAACGCGCTGGACGCGGAGTCCCGCGCGCGCTTCCATGCGGCGCTGGCGCGGTACGGCGGCACCGTGATCCTCGCCACGCACGACTCCGAGGAAGCCGCGCTCGCGGACGCGGTGTGGCGGATGGAGCGTGGCGTGGTGACGGAGGTCGTCCCGGGCGCCATCGCCGCCGCGCGCACGAGCCGCGTGCTGTCGCTCCCGGACTGGGCGAAGGCGAAGCAGACGTCATGACCAGCCGCGCGCGCGTCCGTCCTCGCGGCACGCCGCGCATCACCTCCGTCGCGGAGCACGAGGGCACGCTCCCGTACTTCCTCGCGCGCCCGGCGGGCGACGAGCCCACCGCGGGACCCGCGCTGGTGCTGGTGCACGGCCGTGGTCGCGCCGCGCGTCCGCTGATCGAGGCGTTCGCCGCGGAGGCCACGGCCGCGGGGTACCTGGTGGTCGCGCCGGTCTTCGAGCAGGCGCGGTACGCGGGCTACCAGCGGCTCGCCGGGGTGGTCGGGCCGCGCGCCGCGGCGGACGCGCTCCGGCGGACCGTGGCGGAACTGCAGCGCGACGCGGCCGGCGGCGCCCCGATCGCCCTCGTGGGGTTCTCCGGTGGGGCGCAGTTCGCGCACCGCTTCGCGCTGTCGCACCCGAGCGAGGTGGAGCGCGCCGTGATCGCCGCCGCCGGGTGGTACACGATGCCGGACCCGTCGATCGCCTATCCCCACGGCCTCGCCTCCTCGCCCGCGATGCCCGAGGGCCTGCCCGACCTCGATGCCTTCCTCCGCGTGCCGGTACGCGTGCTGGTGGGGGAAGGGGACGTCGCGCGGGACGCGAACCTGAACACGAGCCCGGCGCTGGACGAGATGCAGGGACGGCACCGCCTGGAGCGGGCGCGCCGCTGGGTGCGCGCGGTGCGCGCCGCGGCGCAGGAGCGCGGCCTGCCGTGTCGCGCCGTCTTCGAGGTGCTCCCGGGCACCGGGCACTCCGCGCGCGAGGCGATCGGCCGAGGCGGGCTGGTCCCGCGCACGCTGCGCTTCCTCGCGAGCGCAACGACATAACGGACGTCCGGGAAGGGACGATGAACATGAAGGCAGGGTGGGGGCTCGCGCTGGCCGGGCTGGCGATCGCGGGATCGTCGCTGTTCTGGGCGGCTTCGGCCGCGGGGGAGCGCACCTACAGCGTGCTGTGGCTGGGCGACTCCTTCCTCGGCGACGCCGCCGAGCCGGCGCTCCGCGCCCACGGCTACGGGTGGGCGTTCGACCACTTCCCGGGGATCGACGAGGCCGACCTGACGGTGGTGAACGCGGAGGGGCCGATCAGCCCCCGCGAGCAGCCGTACTTCCCGGACCAGCGCTGGAGCTACTCCAGCCGCGCCGCCGCCGCGTCCGCCTTCGCCCGCAAGGGCATCGATGTGGCGTCGCTGGCGAACAACCACGCCTTCGACCGCGGGCCCGAGGGGCTGGCGGACACGATCAACGCGCTGCGGACCGTGGGGATCACACCGACCGGCACCGGGACGCTCGGCGAGCTGCGGCAGCACACGATCATCGACACGCCACAGGGCCGCCTCGCGATCATCGCGTTTGCGGAGGAGGGCGCGACGACGCCGAACGCGAGCGAGGCGACGCCGGGGGCCCGGACCCTCACCCGCGCGCACGTCGGCGCGGCGTACGAGGAGGCCCGCCAGGCCGGGGCGACGCGTTTCGCGGCGTTCGTGCACTGGGGCGACAACTACGAGCAGATCCAGCCATCGCAACGCGAGTGGGCGACGCTCTTCGACGTGGTGGGCTACGACCTGGTGGTCGGCACCGGCCCGCACATCGTGCAGCCGATCGAGCGCATCGGCGACACGCTCGTCGCGTACTCGATCGGGAACTTCGCGTTCGGCACGCCGGGGCGCTTCACCGCGGACTACCCGGGCTACGGGCTCGCGCTGACCTCCGTGCTGTCCGCGGAGGGGTTCCGGGAGCTGCGCATCGCCTGCGTGCAGACGGACAACGAGGTGGTGTTCTACCAGCCGCGCCCGTGCGACGCGCCGACGGCGCAGCGCGTGCTCGGCGCACTGAACCCCGCCGTCCACTTCGAGGGCACGACCGGCATTCTCCGCTGGTAGTCGGGTCGACGCCGGGCTAGCGCGCGGCGCGCCGCTCCTCAGCCAGGCGGTCGAGCGACTGCATGAGCGCGGTGATCAGCGCGAGGTACGGCGTGGGCACGCCCAGCGCGCGCGCACGCCGCAGCGGCTCCGCGAACATGGCGTCCACCTCCATCGGCAGGCCCTCGACGAAATCGACCATCGTGCTCGGGCGGTAGGCAGCCATCACGTCGGTGCGGCCGATCAGGTCGGTGACGATCGCGGCCTCGTCCAGCCGCGCGGCGAGGCCGTGGGCGGCGAGGTCCGCGTTGCCCGCGGCGATCACCTCGCGCATCACGATGTGCGCCGCCTCGCGCGTGCCGGGCATCCCCAGCACGCGGTCGGTGGTCACGCCGCCGGCGGTGACGGTCAGGCCGTTGAACGGGATGTTCCACGCGAGCTTCGCCCAGCGCGCGGCCAGCAGGCACGGCGCGCTCAGCGTCTGCACCTTCGCCCCGCGCCACAGCGCCATCGCCGTCTCCAGCTCGCCCGGGTCGTCCTCGAGGTGCGCGAGCGTCACCGGGCCGTAGTCGATGTGGTGCACGTGGCCCGGCTCGCCGCGGTTGATGCAGGTGAAGGCGAGACCGCCGAAGATGCGGTGCGCGCCGAACCACTCGGCGAACCGGTCCTCCAGCCCCAGCCCGTTCATGATCAGCAGGATGCGCGTGTGCTCGCCCACGCACGGGGCGACCAGATCCCGCGTCTCCTCGATCGCCGTCGCCTTCAGGGCACAGATCACCCAGTCGACCGGGCCGATCTCGGCGCTGCTCCGCGCGATGTGGGGGCGCTCCAGCGTCACGTCGCCGTCCACGCTGTGGATGCGCAGCCCGGACGCGGCCACGGCGTCGTAGTCGCGGCGCATGAGGAAGTGCACCTCGTGCCCCGCTTCCGCCAGCCGGGCGCCGTAGTAGCAGCCGACCGCCCCGGCGCCGATGATCGCGACCCGACTCACCCGATCCTCGATCCTCTCGACCCCGTTCGTTGCGGGAAGTCGATTCTAGCGGCCTCCGCGGAAGGGGCCCGTAACGAGCGCGCCCCTACCGTCACGCGGATGGCGCACGCGCAGGAGCGCCCTCGGGAGGATCGCATGATGCCGAGGAGTACGTCCCGTCCGAAGACGCCGGCGGCCGACGGCGGCCGCTCCGGCAGCAAGCTCACCTCGACCGGAAGCCCGCAGGCGAAGAACGCCGGCGAGCTGTCCGAGGCGGAGGCGGAGACGCGCGAGCAGTTGTACTTCCGTGCGGCCGCGCTGGGCATCAACGGCCGCAGCCGCATGACGAAGGACGCGCTCCGGGACGCCATCGCCCGTCGCGAGGCCGAGGAGGCGTCGGGGCGGCGGCGCTAACCTGGCGCGCATGGGATGCCGTCGCCTCGCCGTCCTCATCGTGCCCCTGGTCCTCGTCGCGTGCGCCGGGGAGGGCGGCGCGTCGCCTGGGTCTGTCACGCCGAGTCCCACGCGCACGGCGCCGGCCGGCACGCCCGTGCCCTCGGCGTCCGGGAGCCCGGTTTCGACGCGCACACCGGCCGCGCCTCCGTCCGACTTCCGGGAGACGGGCACGCTGGTGCGCGACAACCCGGGACTGCCGCCCGGGCAGTGGCATCTGCTCTTCGAGCGGCCCGGCGCCCCCGCGCTGACCCGGCTGCTGATCTTCGACGCATCGAGCAGCTGCTCTGCGGCGGGGGTGCGGGTGCCGTGCGACACCCTGCAGGAGGGCGCGCGCGTCACGGTGCAAGGCGATGCGGAGGGCAACGCCGTGCACGTCACCACGCTCCGCGTGGAGCGCGGGCCCTGAACCACGGCCTTCCTTTTCGCGGGTCGCTGCTTCCTGTACGCTCCGTGCAGACATGAGCGGACACAGTCCCGACCCCAGCCCGGGCAGCCATAGACGGGCGCTGCGATGATCGCGGTCGCCGCCATCATCGCAGTGCTGCTTGCCGTGAACTCGCTGTACGTGGCGGCGGAGTTCGCCGGCGTGTCCGCGCGCCGCACCCGCATCCGCCAGTGGGCGGAGGACGGCAGCGGCGCCGCGCGCTGGGTGCTCGGCGTCGTCGAGGACTCGACGAACCTCGATCGCTACGTCGCCTGCTGCCAGGTCGGCATCACGCTCTCCAGCCTTGTCCTGGGTGCGTACGGCCAGGCCACGCTGACCCCGGGGCTGGTCGCCATCCTCGTGGGCGCGGGGATCGGCACCACGACCGCCGTCGGCGCGGCCGCCACCGTCACGCTCATCGGCCTGACGTCGGCGCAGGTCGTCGTCGGGGAGCTGGTGCCGAAGTCGCTCGCGCTCCAGTTCCCCACGCAGACGGCGGTCTACACCGCGATCCCCATGCGCCTGTCGCTCTGGCTGTTCCGGCCGATCATCGCCGTGCTCAACGGCAGCGGCATCGGCATCCTGCGCATCCTCGGCGCCCCCACGGCGGGACACCGGCACATCCACTCGCCGCAGGAGATCTCGTTCCTCATCGCCGAAAGCCGCGAGGGCGGCCTGCTCTCCACCGACGAGCAGGAGCGCTTCGACCGCGCGCTGCGACTGAGCGTGCTCCCCGTCCGGCGGCTCATGGTGCCGCGCCAGGACATCGTCGGCGTCGAGGTGAACTCGACGCTGCGCGAGGTGCAGGCGGCGCTCGCGCAGTCCAGCTTCACGCGGCTGCCCGTGTTCGAGGGCACGACCGACCGCATCGTCGGCGTGCTGCGCGCGAAGGAGGTGGCCAGCCGCATCGCCTCCGACCAGGGCGACCTGCCGGCCCGCGACGTGATGCGCCCCATCGCTCACGTGCCGGAGTCGATCCGCGCGGAGCGCCTCGTCGCGGAGCTGCGTCGCCAGCACTCCGAGCAGGCCGTCGTCGTCGACGAGCACGGCGGCGTTGCCGGCCTTGTGACGCTCGAGGACCTGCTGATCGAGGTCCTCGGCGTGCCGGACGTGGTCCCCCCGGGCGAGGTCGCGCCCGAGCGGCTGGTGGACGGCCGCGTCCGTCTCCCCGGCCGCATGCGCGTGGACGAGGCACGGGAATGGCTCGGCGTCCTCTGGGAGGGCGAGAGCGACACCCTCGGCGGCATCGTCGCCGAACACCTGGGGCATCTCGCCGTGGCGGGCGACCGCGCGATGATCGACGGCGTCGAGGTGGAGGTGGAGAGCGTGGAGCACCTCGCGGTGCACACGCTGCTGGCGATGCCGGTGCAGTCGTTCGCGACGGTGAGCGAGGGCGACCGTGGATAGCCTGCTGCCCGCGGCGATCGTCGTGGTCCTCGTCCTGCTGAACGGCCTCTTCGTCGCCGCCGAGTTCGCGATCGTGGGCGCGCCACGCGCGTCACTGGAGCGGCGCGCCGCAGCGGGCCATCGCGCCTCGGCCGTCGTCGCCCGCATCCTGCGCGAGCCGCGTGACCAGGACCGGTACATCGCCACCGCACAGCTCGGCGTGACGTTCGCGTCGCTCGGCCTCGGCATGTACGGCGAGCACGCGCTGGCGCACTGGCTGGAGGAGCAACTGCACGACGTCACCGTGCTGCCGCCGTGGCTCGCCGCGCACACGCTCGCCTCGATCGGTGCGATCGCCGCGCTGACGTACCTGCACATCGTGATCGGCGAGATGGTGCCGAAGTCGCTGGCGCTCCAGCACGCGGAGGGCACCGCGCTTCGCGTCACCCCGCCGATGCGCGCGACGCAGATGGCGCTGTACCCGCTGGTCGTCGGCCTGAACGCCGTGGGCAACGGTCTGCTGCGCGTCCTCGGCATCGACCGTTCGCAGGGCAGCCAGGAGCGTTACTACTCCGCGGAGGAGCTGGAGTTCGTCGTCGAGGAGAGCCTGGAGGGCGGGCTGATCAACCGCGGCTCCGGCCGCGTGCTCCGCGAGCTCTTCGACCTGGGCGCGCTCACGGCGGAGGACGTCATGGTCCCGCGCGTGCAGGTGGACGGCGTGCGCCTGGACGCCACGCACGAGGAGGTCGCGGCGCTGCTCCGCGCGACCCCGCACACGCGCTACCCGGTCTACCGGGAGGACCTGGACGACATCATCGGCGTGGTGCACGTCCGCGACCTCGCGGCGCTCGTACTCAGCGAGACGCCGCTGCGCGGCCGCATGGTGCACCCCGCGCCGTTCGTGCCGTCCTCCACGCCCCTCGACTCCGTGGTGAAGCGGATGCGCGACCAGCTGGTGCAGTTCGCCGTGGTGCTGGACGAGCACGGCGGCACGGCCGGCATCATCACGCCGGACGACGTCAGCACGGAGATCCTCGGCCGCGTGGACGAGTCCGGATCGCGCAGCGAGCTCTTCGAGGACGCGGGCGGACGTCTGCACGTCGCCGGCACCGTGCGCCTGGACGAGCTCGGCGAGCGGCTGCGGCGCGCCGTGGAGCACGCGGACGTGGAGACGGTGAGCGGGCTCGTGCTCGCGCTCCTCGAGCGGCCGCCGCGCGTCGGCGACGTCGTGACCTTCGAGGGCATCAGCCTGCGCGTGGCGCGCGTGGATGGGCGGGGCGTCGCCGAGGCGATCGTGATCGCCGCGCCGCCCCCGGGCGAGGACGAGGAAGCGCGCTAGGACGCCTCGCGACGAGCGGGGGCTATGAGGCGTTCCCGATCAGCGTGACCGCCGTCGGCCCGGCGAACCCGACGACCTTCTCGCGGAACGCGTCCACGATGAAGCTCGGGCCGCCCACGATCAGCAGCTGGAAGATGCCGTCGCGGTCCTGCACCCAGACGCCGGAGGCGTTCGCCTCCTTCGCCGCCGTGATCAGATGGTCCACCTCGCCACCCATGAACACCGCCGCCGCCTGTCCCGACTCCGCACCGAAGATGGGCTTCGCGGCGAACGAGGCGGGCGGCGTGACCACCACCGGCGGGGCGGGCACCGCGACGGGGGCCGGGACGACGGGGGTGGGAACGGCCGGCGTGGAGGCGGACGGAGTGATGGCAGGAGGGGTGACGGCAGGGGGCGTGGTCCCGGCAGCGGTTGTCGGCGCCGTGGCGCCCGGGATCACCGTGGCGCTCAGGTAGTCTGCCGCCAGCCAGCCGGAGACGGAGCCGCCGTTCACCTGCACCCAGCGGAAGCCGTCCGCGGACGGGCCGGTCTGCGTCACCGTGACCTGCGCGCCCGTGGGCAGGCAGCCGAGGACGCCGCCGCCGAGGCCCGGCGCGCTGCGCACGCGGAGGCAGTCGCCATCCGCCGCCACCGTGACGCGCTGACCGACCGAGGGCAGCGTGCCCGTGGTCGCGAAGCTCGGCGTCACCGGCGCGCTCGGCGTGACCACGCCCGGAGCGCCCTCGATGCGGTACGCGCGCACGACGAGGCCGGGCTGGCGGCCGGAGAGCTCGGCGGGGGCGTAGTTGTCGCGGATGCGGACCACGCCGTCCCACTCGCTGTTGGAGTCGATCACGCGGAACTTCCCGTTGCCCAGGTTGTCCAGCACGATCGCGGTGTGCAGGCCCGGGTAATCGGCGTCCCACGCCGTGTTCGCCGGGTTCGTGATCTGGATGATGTCCCCGTTGCGCGCGGAGGCCAGCGGGACCTCGATGCCGCCGGCCTGCAGGTAGCCCTGGTGGTAGTCGTTGCCCATGACGCGGCCGAGCGCCATCTGCACCACGGAACGCACCCACGGGAAGCACTGTCCGCGCTGCTGATTGAGCATGGTGATCGCGGTGCGCGCGATCGCACCGTAGTTCTGCGTGTTGAGCGTGGAGGTCTCCGCATGCGCGACATCGGGCAGCGCGATCGACAGCGACAACGCGCCGACGATCAGCGGCAGGGCGAGCAAGCGGATGCACCAACGCGTCATCGTCACCATCCCTCGATGTGGTTCGAGCGTACTGGTGACAACGTTCGCGCGCACGCGAACGTTACTCGCGCGGCATCGATTGCGATGCGCCTCTGAGCACGCGCGACGGTCGTTCACATGCACGCCTCGACGCGTCATGTCGCACCTCGGGCGACCCGATCGACCGCATAGGGATGGAGCCGCGATCACGACGCCATGCGGCCATTCGATCGCACCAGGGCAGCACCGTCAGCGCCTGCGTCGCGCCATCGGCGCATACAACCGGGCCCATGCGCGGACGACGCGGGTTGCCGTGTCATGCCTCATCGACACACCGGCGACGATCGAGGTTGAATCGCAGTGAGCTGGTTACGTACTCGATCGAGACGCGTCGATTAGGCAGGGACGGATCGCCGGCGTCAGCCTCGGACGGGGTCCTCGACGGGCACCTGGCCCAGCGTCGGATCGCGAAGTTCGTGGCGCGTGACGCCGATGATCCCGACCGAGATCGCGCAGGCGACGGCGCCGCCGACCACCGCGATCACCGGGCCGAACGCCTCGGCGGCCGCGCCGCTCAGCGTGAAGCCGAGCGAGGGTCCGCCACCGGCGAGCATGCTCCGGAACGCCTCGACGCGACCCCGCAGGGAGTCCGGCGACACCGTGAGGATTGCCGTGTTTCGGGGCACCATCTGGATCGCGTTCGTGACCCCCAGGAGCGCACTCGCCACCAGCGCGAGCCAGAACCAGGGCGCCAGCGGCAGGATGGCGAGCGCGAAGCAGTACGCGAGGACGCCGAACAGGGTGTAGAGCCCTTTGTACCGCATGTTCCCAAGCGACATAATCATCGCGGCTCCCA
>JBFWQJ010000015.1:0-23046 GCA_050249515.1 Dehalococcoidia bacterium
GCGCGTCGGCCGGCTGCAGTCCCGCCTGTACGAGCCGAGCCGCGAGCAGTCCGTGATCGTCGCGCTGAACATCCCCACCTTCGAGCAGACCTGGCAGGGCTCCGACCCCGTGCTGCTGGAGCGGGGCGTCGCCGTCGCCGCCTCCATCGCGCGGTGGGCCGCGGAGGCGGGCAACGCGCTCGGCCTGGTCGCCAACGGCTCGTTCGCGGACGCCGACCGCACGATCCGCATCGGCGCCGGTCGCGACCCGGACCGCCTGAGCCGCGTGCTGGAGGCGCTGGCGATGATCACCGCGTTCACCACCTCCAACATGGCCGGCGACCTGGAGGACCCCGCGTACCCGCTTCCGGCGGGCGCGACGGTGGTCCTCATCGCGGCGGTGATGCCGGATGACCTGGCCGCCACGCTGCTCCGGCTTCGCGACCGCGGCCACTTCGTCGCCGTGGTGAAGACGAGCCACGCGATCTGGGACCGCGCGCTCGACCCGATCCCCGTCGTCACCGTCGCCGCTGCCATGGAGGCGCTGGAGGCGGACGAGGACCGCGCGCCCGTCCGCGACTCGCTCTGGGCGACGACCGTCGGCACGCTGGGCGCCGAGATGGACGAGGTGCACGCGTGAACCCGGCGAACGACTGGAAGCAGAGCAGCGTCGACGCGCTCTTCATCGCGGCGGAGGCGGTGGTCTGGTACATCCTCGCCCACATCGCCGCGACGGCGCTGGAGCAGACGTACCTCTCGCAACTCGCCGAGCGCGTCCGGCTGGCCACGTCGGCCGCCGACCCCGCGGACGCTTCCCGCGCCGGCGAGGCGCTCGCGATCATCGAGCGGGCGGCGACGCAGGAGCACGGGCCGTCGCTGCTGGTGGTGCTGGCGGCGGCGTTCGGCGGCTTCGCGCTCATGCGCGGGCTGATGCGCCTGAAGTTCGATGGCGTCCTCGGCGCGGTGGTGCTGCTGGCCGCCTCCGTCCTCGCGCTGAACGTGCTGCTCCACGTGGGACTCACCGGCGACCTGCGGTTCTGGGACCCGCGCGGGCTCATGCCGCTGTTCGAGGATCCCGGCGACCTGGCCGCCCGCTCCACCCTCACCGCGTTCGTGCGCGACCCGGGGCTGGACCACCCGCACGGCGCGACCGTCGGCTTCGTCGCGGTGTTCCTCATGGTGCTGTGGGGCCGCTTCGCCGCCGCCGCGCGCAGCCGCGTGACGTTCGAGCGCGTCCTGCGCTCGTTCACGGCCGGCTTCGTGTTCACGATCCTCGGGCTGGCGTTCGCCGCGATGCAGGGCATCCAGGCCGCGCAGGTCTTCGCGATCCCGCAGTTCGTGCTCGGGATGCTCGCCCTCGCCGTCGCGAACAACGCCCGCGCCAGCGCGCCGACGGATGGCGCCCGGCGCACCGGGCCGTGGCTCGCGAGCGTCGGCGGCACGGTGGCGGTGCTGCTCGCCGTCGCCGCGCTCCTCGGCGTCCTCGCGTTCCTCAACGTGGGCGTGCTGCTGAACGCGGCGGGCGAGGTCGCGTGGCAGATCATCGCGTTCCTGCTGATCATCTTCATCACGCCGATCTACTGGCTGATCGAGCTGATCGTCCGCTTCCTCCTGCCCAACGGCCTCGTCGGCCTGCCGGAGCTGCCGAACCTCCAGCTCGGCCCGCCGCCCGAGGCGAACGGCACGGAGGAGGCGCTGGGCTGGCACGTCCCCATGTGGGCGCAGAACGGCCTGAAGTTCCTCGCCGTCATGCTGATCCTGTACGTCCTGTACCGCGTTGCGCTCGCGCTCATGAAGCGCCGGCGCACCTTCGCCGGCGGCGTGGACGAGGTGCGCGGGCAGTCCTCCAGCGCGCTCGGGATCGGCGCGATCCTGCGCGGGATGCTGCCCGGCCTGCGGCGGTCGGCCGGCGACGAGTGGCTGAAGCGCCACCCCGTCTACCGCCTCTACGCGCGTGCCGCGCGCGCCGCCGAGGACCGCGGGTTCCGCTATCTGGAGGGCGAGACGCCGCTGGAGTTCGCGCGCCGCGCGGACCGCGCGATGAGCGCGCCGCCCTACCCCCCGATCGGCCTCGCGTTCGACCGCGCGCGGTACGGGCGGCACTACCCGGAGGAGGGCGCCGTCCGGTCAATGGAGGCCGCGCTCGCCTCGTGGGAGGCGGCCACGCCGGCCACCGAGGAACTGCGGCACCGCCTCGCGGGCGCCCAGCCGCTCACGGAGACGCAGGAGTTCATGCTCACGGTCGCGCAGCGCAAGCGCGTCATTCAGCGCGCCCGACCCCGCCGCGACAACGAGCCCGACCGCGACGAGAACAACCGCCCGGTGCCGATGGTCTAGCGCCCGCAGGCGCCCAATGGAAGGGAACCCGCCCGATGCAGACCGAGTCGATCGCTGAGCTGGTGGAGTTCACCCCGGGGGTCTACGGGTTCCGCTGGCTGCAGCATGTCGCGGTGTTCTGGGTCACGGGGGATGGCGTGATCCTCGTGGACCCCTGCGGCGAGGTGAACCGGCGCACGCCTGACGTCCTCAAGCAGGCGATCGGCGCCGTCACGGACCAGCCGGTGAAGCAGGTGGTGTACAGCCACTGGGGAGCGGACCACGGCATCGGCGGCGCGGTGTTCCAGGACACCGCCACGTTCATCGCCCACGCCAACGCGGTGCCGCGCATGCAGGTGACGAACGACCCCGCATCGCCCCTCCCCTCCCGGACGTTCGACACGCTGACCACGATCGAGCTGGGCGACACGAAGCTCGACCTCCACCCGGCGAACCTCCAGCCGACGGACGACTACCTGGTCATCCACGACGCGAGGCGGCGCGTTGCGATGCTCGTCGACATCGTCCAGCCGAAGAGCGCGCCGTACCGCAACCTCCTGGGTCATCCGGACGAGGTGCTCCGGTGCCTGGCGTGGCTGCGCGACGGTCTGGACTTCGAGATCCTGATCTCCGGTCACACCACCCCGCGGATGTGGGCGACGAAGGACGACGTGGCGGAGCAGCACCAGTTCTACGTCGATCTCTCCGCCGCCATCGAGTCCGCCCGTGCGGCCGGCGCGGCGGACGACTCCCCCGAGATGGTGGAACTGGTGCGGGCGAGCCTTGCCCCCGGATACGGGGACTGGCGTCGGTTCTCCGACCTCGCGCTGAACATCGAGGGAATGATCGGCTGGCGCGCCGGCAAGAACCTCCGGACGACCTAGCGGGCGCCCGGGGCGACCGGGCTACTCGAGGGGGCGGAGGACGGCCCGACCGTCCTCGCTGCGCAGCGTCGCCACGGTGTCGTAGACGTCCGCCGTGCCGCAGCGCTCCACGTCCTCGCCGAAGCCGATCACGCTGATCCGCGAGCCGTGGAACGTGCCGCGGAGCGCGCCGCCCAGGTCCGCCCGCACCGCGTCGTACAGCGCCAGCGCGCGGCGCGCCTCGTGGCCCGGCTCCGCCCCGGCCCGCACCAGGCGGTCGGCGAGCAGCCCGGCGGCCAGCGTGTCGTCGTCGCCCTCCACGCGCACGCCCGCCTCGTCCACGCGCCCGGAGCAGACGATGAGCACGTCGCGTCCCGCCTCCAGCGCCACGCGCACCGCCGCGCCGGCGTTCAGCGGGGCAGCCGGCAGCACCAGCGGCGCGGCCGCGCAGGCCAGGAGCGCCGGCGTCCCGTTCGTGGTCGCCAGCACGGCCTCCGCGGGCAGGCGCCCGTCCTCGGCGACGCGCTCGAACTCCAGCGGGGAGTTGCCGTAGTCGAAGCCGGCCGGCGGGAGCGCGTTCACCTCGCCGCAGAGCATCAGCCCGCCGGTCCGTTCGCCCAGGGCGGTACGGATCGCGCGGCCCTCCTCGATGCTTCCGGCGAGCCACCCGGCGCGCAGCCCGCGCCCGAACAGCACCGCCATGACCGAGGTCGCGCGCAGCACGTCCACCACCAGGCAGGTGGTGGACGGCGGCACGGACGCGGGCGGGATGACGGCAACCTCGACGCGCATGTCGCGAGTGTAGTGCGCGCCGCGCCTCCGGCCCCCGCAAGGGGGGAGGGGGCTCGGAGGCGGCTTGCGGCGCGCGGCCTCGCGGACGTAGCCTTGGGACGCGTTCGGCGGGGCGCTCCAACGGAGGCTCGAATGCGCGCCACGGTCGGGATCTTCGATTCCGGCGTCGGGGGACTCTCCGTCGCGGAGGCCCTGCACCGCCTCGCCCCCTCCCTGCCCATCCACTACCTCGCCGACACCGCCTTCTTCCCCTACGGCGACCGCACCGCCGAGGAGATCCGCGACCGCGCCGTGGCGATGGTGCGCCGCCTGGTGGACGAGGGCGCGAACGTGATCGTGGTCGCCTGCAACACGGCCAGCTCTGCCGCGCTCGAACGCCTGCGCGAGGAGTTCGACGTGCCGATCGTGGGGATGGAGCCACCGGTGAAGCCGGCGGTGGAGCGCAGCCGCAACCGGCACGTGCTGGTGCTGGCGACCGCGGGCACGATCAGCGGCCAGCGCCTCGCACGCCTCACCGAGCGCCACAGCGGCGATGCGGACGTCGTCACGATCCCCATGCCCGGTCTCGCCGACCTCGTGGAGTCCGGGGAGATCGAGGGCGCGCGCATCGAGGAGATGCTCGGGCGGGCGGTGCACGACCGCGTGGCGCAGGGCGCCGACCAGGTCGCGCTGGGCTGCACGCACTACGCGTTCCTGCGCCCGGTGCTCCGGCGCATGCTTCCCGCGCACGTCGAACTGGTCGACGCGGGCGATCCCGTGGCGCGCCGCACGCTGCACGTCATCGCGGAGGCGGGCCTCGAGGTCGACGCGGGCGGGCCCGAGGTCGAGGCGCTCTGTTATGCTACGGGCGACGTCACCGCGTTCGAGAGTTCGGTGGAGCGGCTGCGGGCCGCCGGTGCCGCTCTCCCCCCGCTGCGCATCTCCCGTCCGGTGGCGTAAGCCGCCTTCCCGTTTCCCGAGGAGATGCCATGACCGCCGTCCGCGCCAGCTTCCGCACGCGTCTGCAGGAGGCGGCCCGCACGAACCGCTCCCTGCTGTGCGTCGGCCTCGACCCCGACCCCGCGAAGATCCCGGCCGGCGTGAGCACCCGCGAGTTCCTGATGGGCATCGTGGAGGCGACGGCGGACATCGCCTCCTGCTACAAGCCGAACCTCGGCTTCTTCGAGCCCGACCTGGGGCCCGGCGTGGAGCTGGTGCACGACCTGATCGAGGCGATCCACGCGCGCGGCATCCCCGTGCTGCTGGACGCCAAGCGCGGCGACCTGGGGAACACGGCGATCGGGTACGCGCGCGCGGTGTTCGAGAGCCTGGACGCGGACGCCGTGACGCTGAGCCCGTACATGGGCGGCGATTCCATGGAGCCGTTCTTCGCCTACGAGGACCGCACCTCGTTCATCCTGTGCCGCACCTCCAACCCGGGCGCACGCGACCTGCAGGACCTGAAGGTGGGTGAGCGGCAGGAGCCGCTGTACGCCTACGTCGCGCGCCTCGCGAACTCGTGGAACCAGCACGACAACATCGGCCTGGTCGTGGGCGCGACCTACCCGGACGAGGCGCGCGAGATCCGCGCGATCTGCCCGACGATGCCGATCCTCATGCCCGGCGTAGGAGCGCAGGCCGGCGACCTGGAGGCGGCGGTGCAGGCGGGCATCGACGCGGCCGCCGGCAACCTGATCGTCAACGCCTCGCGCGGGGTCCTCTACGCGCCGCCCGTGGAATCCTCCGACCGCCCCGCGTGGGCCGAGGGTGCACGCCGCGCGGCGGTCGAGCTGCGCGACGCGATCAACGCCGCGCGCGGGCAGTAGGCGGGAGACCCTCGTGCTGCCGCTGACGGACGTGCGCATGCAGGACGTGATCCGCATGCAGCGTCCGCACCCGTGCGGCGGCACGGACTGGGAGGTGGTGCGCGTGGGCGCGGATATCGGCCTGCGCTGCCTGACTTGCGACCACCGCGTCCTGATGGAGCGCGCGACCCTGCGCAAGCGTGCGAAGGCCGTCGTCTCGCGCGGGCCGGAACTCGACCCGGCGATCGAGCGCGCGCTCTACGGGGACGCCTCGCCGCCGTAGCGCCCGGCGCCGCGCCGGCCGGCCGGGCGCGGCGTTGCGTCGCCTCGGCGGCGTTCCTACACTCGAAGCACACCAGCCCGCGATCCCTCGCGAGGCACCCGGGGGACACACCCGTGCGCGAACTGATCATCGACTCCATCCGCGTGGGACTGCGCCACTACCGGCGCGTCGTCGTGCTGCGCGAGAAGGAGGCGGACCGCTACCTCACCATCTGGATCGGCGCGGACGTCGCGGACGCCATCGCCTTCCGGCTGCAGGACGTCACCGCCGCCCGTCCCCAGACGCACGACCTGATGCTGAAGATGCTCCAGGACCTGGGCGGCACGGTGGAATCCGTCACCGTGAACGACCTGCGCGAGGACACCTTCTACGCCAACATCCACATCCGCCGCGGCGACGAGGTGTTCGACATCGACTCGCGCCCCTCGGACGCCATCGCGATCGCGGTGCGCGCCGGCGTGCCGATCTACGCCGCGGATGAGGTGATGGACCGCGCCGGCATCATCCTGGACGAGGACGGCGAGCCGATCGAGGGCAACGGCGAGGGCGAGGAGCGGCCCGCGCCGCCCAGCGCGGAGGAGCTGGAGAAGCTCTCCGCGTTCCGCGAATTCGTCTCCGGACTCGACCTCGACGACCTCGGCGAGGGCAGTCGATAGGCGTGCGCGTGGCCGCTCACGAGGGGCACTCGCCATAAGCGATGCGCGCCCGGGATTGAATCGTGAGAAACCCCACAAATGAGTTGATCCACCGATCGGGGGATGGTAGGGTTCCCCCCGGTTCCGCTTTTGGATGGGCGGATCACCATGCTGTCCTCGCGTAGAGTCCAACTCGCGCTCGGGCTGGCGAGCATCGTCGGATCGCTCGGTGTGTTGATCGGCGGGAGTGCGGCCCTCGGGCACTGGCTCGATGGCAGGTTCGGCACGGACCCGGTCCTCACGCTGGTGCTGCTGTTCCTGGGGCTGGCGGTCGGTTTGTACGACGCCTTTGGGAGGCTCAGACAACTCGTGGCCATGAACGACAAGAACGACAACTGATGAAGCTGATCCTCGTCCTCGTCGGTGCCATCGCCCTTCTCGCTTTCGGCTTCCTCTTCATCGGCGGCGTCGCCCCGGCGATCGTGGTCGCGCCCGAGACCGTGTTCCACGTCGGCTCGCTCAACATCACGAACACCATGTTCACCTCGTGGTGGGTGGTCGCGATCCTCTGCATCCTGGGCTGGTACGTCGGCCGCAACCTGAAGCTCGTCCCGTCCGGCTTCGCCGGCGGCATCGAGGCGATGGTGGAGGCGTTCTACAACGTCGTCGTCTCCGTCGCGGGTGAGCAGAACGGCCGCCGCTTCTTCCCGCTGGTCGCCACGATCTTCTTCTTCGTCCTGAGCTCCAACTACTTCGGCCTGCTGCCGATGAACAACATCATCGGCAAGCCGGAGCCGGACCACACCGTCGCCGGCAAGCAGGTCATCTTCGGCCAGGCCAACGTCCCGCTGCTCGGCCAGATCGCCTACGTCCCGTTCAAGCCGCAGGCGCTGGACATCGCCGGTGGCGACCACGCCATCCTCCCGCCCGGCTTCGAGAGCAGCCACGGCGCCGCGGACTCGCACGCGCCGGCGGACTCCCACGCCCCGGCCGCGGACCCGAAGGCGGCACCGGAGAAGGCGGCCCCCGCGAAGGCCGCTCCGGAGAAGCACAACGCCACGCTGGGCTCCTCGTCCGCCGTTGCCAGCAGCGACCCGCGGCTCGCGCCGGCCGTCCCCGCCAGCGCGGCGGAGGAGGCGGCGCACCCGGAGGGCACGTTCTCCGGCCAGTTGTCGCCGTACTTCCGCTCGATCAACACGGACATCAACACGCCGCTGGCGATCGCCATCTTCTCCTTCATCTTCGTGGAGTTCTGGGGCCTGCAGACGCTGGGCCCGGGCTACCTGAAGAAGTTCTTCGCCTTCGACGCCGTTGGGCGGAAGGGCGTGATGGGGCTGATCGACATCTTCGTGGGCATCCTGGAGTTCGTCTCCGAGCTGTCCCGCATGGTGTCGTTCACCTTCCGTCTGTTCGGCAACATCTTCGCGGGCGAAGTCCTGCTGCTGATGATGTCGTTCCTGGTCCCGTTCCTGCTCGTGGACGTGTTCTACGCCCTGGAGCTGTTCGTGGGCCTGATTCAGGCGTTCGTGTTCGCCATGCTGACCCTGGTGTTCGCCGTCACGGCGGTCGCGCACCACGGTGATGGCGAGCACCACGCGGAAGCTGAGCATCACGGGGCCCACTAAGCCCCGCTGCGCAACAAGGTTCGTGTCGTCCGTGAGGCCCCCCGGCGGATCCGGGGACACCCAGGGAGGAAGAGTTCGATGAAGTTCGTACGTCGTTCGATGGTCGCAGCGGGTATGACGGGCACGCTGTTCGTGCTCCTGGCCGGCGCGGCTGCCGCGCAGGCTGCCGGTGCCCCGGACAATGAGTCCACCGTGCTGTCCATGAAGTACCTGGCCGCGGCGATCGCGATGGGTGTGGGCTCCATCGGCCCGGCGATCGGCATCGCCCTCATCGGCGGCCGCGCCATGGAGGCCCTGGGTCGCAACCCGGAGGCCGCCGGCGCCATCCAGACCAACATGATCCTGTCCGTCGCGTTCGCCGAGGCCATCGGCATCTACGCGCTGGTCGTCGCGATCCTCATCGGCTTCGTCTTCTAAGGTCGAAGTCGCAGGGTCCGCAGACGGTAGTCGCCGGCCTCGACGCGAGGCCGGCGGCGTGACCGTCGAGGGGCGAGGAGCGAACCGGTGAGAGCGATGCAGACTCTCCAGGGGTGGGTGGCAGCGGCGCGCACGCGTCTGCTGGCGCTGGGCCTTGGTCTGACCGCGGCGTCCACGCCGCTGGTGGCATCCGCGGCGGAGAGCACGGGGGGCATTGCCGCCCTGGGGCTCAACCTGCCCGGACTCGTCACGCAGCTGGTCAACTTCGCGATCCTGCTGGTCGTGCTGCGGCTCTTCCTGTGGGGGCCGATCCTCACGATGCTGGACGAGCGCAAGCGCCGCATCGAAGAGGGGCTGCACGCCTCCGAGGCAGCGGCCGCGGCCGCGGAGCTGAGCCAGGTCGCGGCACGAGCCGCGCTGGAAGACGCCCGCGCTGAAGGTCGTGAC
This sequence comes from Dehalococcoidia bacterium, assembly GCA_050249515.1. Classification (GTDB taxonomy): domain Bacteria; phylum Chloroflexota; class Dehalococcoidia; order UBA2979; family UBA2979; genus SHYQ01. The sequence continues at coordinate 9,142 of JBFWQJ010000015.1, forward strand.
CTGGTCGCGCGCGCGCAGGAGACGGCCAACCGCCTCCGCACGGAGCTGGAGCAGCAGGCGCGAGCCGACGCTGACCGCATCGTGGAGCGTGCCCGGCAGGAGATGGAGCAGGAGCGGCTGCAGGCCGTGCAGGCCCTGCGCGCGGAGTTCGCGGACCTCACCGTCCGCGCCGCCGAGCGCGTGGTCGGCCAGTCGCTGGACCGCAGCGCCCACCAGCGCCTCATTGACGAGGTGATGGTCAACAGCGACTTCGGTCGGGACGCGAGTAACTAACGTGGCTGGAACGCGCGATGTCGCCGGCCGCCGTTACGCCACCGCCGTACTGGCGATTGCCCGTCAAGACGGCAGTCTCGACAGCTGGGCGGAGGCGCTTGAAGGCCTGGAGGCGCTGACCGCGCAGCCGGAGTTTGTCGCCGCCCTGCAGGCGGACGGCATGACGGACGAGAAGTTCCAGGCGATCGTGCGGCGGGTGCTGCCGGGGGTGTCCCCCGTTCAGATCAACCTGTTCCGCCTGCTCCGCCGGAAGGCGCGTCTGGGCCTGGGCCCGGACATCGCCTCCTTCTTCCGGGAGCTGGTGGACGAGGAGCGCGGGGTCGCCCGCGCCATCGTCACCAGCGCTGTGGAGCTGGACGCGGAGCGCCGCACCGCGCTGGAGCAGCGGCTGGCGCAGCAGACCGGCAAGCAGGTCACCGTGGAGACCCGGGTCGATCCGAGCATCCTCGGCGGCCTGGTCGTCCGCATCGGCGACCGCATGGTGGACGGCTCCACGCGCGCGCGGCTGCAGACGCTGCGCACGCAACTGGAGCGAGCCGCGCTCTAGCGCCCCTCCGGGCGCACAGGCGCGACAATCGAAGACGAACCGCCGCCCGCGTGGGCGGGAGAGACGCTGAGGTACCGCGATGGCCGTACGAGCAGAAGAGATCGCCTCCATCCTGAAGGAGCAGATCGAGAACTTCGATGTCTCCGCCACGTCCGCGAACGTCGGCACGGTGATCGAGGCGGGTGACGGCATTGCCCGCATCCACGGCCTCGGCGAGTGCCTCGCCTCGGAGCTCATCGAGTTCGGCGTGACGGACGACCAGGGTCGCCCGATCCGCGGCCTCGCCCTGAACCTCGAAGAGGAGACGGTCGGCGCCATCATCATGGGCGACTACACGAAGGTGAAGGAAGGCGACGAGGTCCGCACGACCGGCCTGGTCGCCTCCGTCCCCGTGGGTGAGGCGCTCATCGGCCGCGTGGTCAACGCCCTCGGCGACCCGGTGGACGAGAAGGGCCCCGTGGCCACCACGGAGCGCTACCCCGTTGAGCGCATCGCTCCGGACGTCGTCTCCCGCGTCACCGTGAACCAGCCGCTGCAGACCGGCATCAAGGCGATCGACGCCATGATCCCGCTGGGCCGCGGCCAGCGAGAGCTCGTCATCGGCGACCGCTCCATCGGCAAGAGCGCGATCTGCATCGACGCGATCATCAACCAGAAGGACAGCGGCGTTATCTGCATCTACGTCGCCGTCGGCCAGAAGGACGCGAAGGTCGCGCAGACGGTCGCCATCCTGGACCAGTACGGCGCGATGAACCACACGATCGTCGTGGTCGCGTCCGCCTCTGAGTCCGCCGCCCTCCAGTACCTCGCCCCGTACGCCGGCGCCGCCATGGCCGAGTACTTCATGGCGAAGGGCCAGGACGTCCTGGTCGTCTACGACGACCTGTCCAAGCACGCGTGGGCGTACCGCGAGGTCTCCCTGCTGCTCAAGCGCCCCCCGGGCCGCGAGGCGTACCCCGGCGACGTCTTCTACCTGCACTCCCGCCTCCTGGAGCGCGCCGCGCGCGTCACCCCGGAGCTGGGCGGCGGCTCGATCACGGCCCTGCCGATCATCGAGACGCAGGCCGGTGACGTCTCGGCGTACATCCCGACCAACGTCATCTCCATCACGGACGGCCAGATCTTCCTGGAGCTGGACCTGTTCAACGCCGGTCAGCGCCCCGCCACCAACCCGGGCATCTCGGTGTCCCGCGTGGGCGGCTCCGCGCAGACCCGCGCGATGAAGCGCGTGGCCGGCACGCTCCGCCTCGACCTCTCGCAGTACCGCGAGCTGCAGGCGTTCGCGCAGTTCGGCACGGACGACCTGGACGCGGCCACGCGGCAGCAGTTGCTCCGCGGCGCGCGCCTGACGGAGCTGCTCAAGCAGCCGCAGTACCAGCCGCTGTCGCTGGGCCAGCAGGTCACCATCCTGTACGCCGGCGTGAACGGCTACCTGGACGACGTCCCGGTCGAGAAGATCCTCGACTTCGAGAAGGCGTTCCACGAGTTCATGGCGGCCGGGCAGGCGGACGTGGTCAGCGAGATCACCACCACCGGCAACCTGAGCGAAGAGGTCGAGAACAAGCTGAAGGGCGCGATCACGGACTTCAAGGCGTCCGTCGCGTACTAGCGGCTTCGGGTTCGAACGAACAGGGAGCGAGGCCACCGGGCCTCGCACGGAGAGAGCGGCGTAGATGGCGGGTGGCGGTCAGGTACGCGGAATCCGCGACCGAATCCGGTCTGTCTCCAGCACCGCGAAGGTCACGCGGGCTATGGAGCTCGTGGCGGCGTCCAAGATGCGACGCGCGCAGGATCGCGCCGTCCAGGCGCGCCCCTACGCGGAGACCATGCGCGCCGTCCTGGCGCAGCTGGCCGCGTACACCGCGGGCGGCGACGCCTCCAACCTGCACCCGCTCCTCCAGTCGCGCGAGGTGAAGCACGTCTCCTACGTGCACATCACCGCGGACCGAGGCCTGGCGGGCGGTCTGAACGCGAACATGAACCGCGCGGGCGCCTCGCTGGTGCTGGAGCTCCAGCCGAAGGTGGACCGCATCTCCGTCATCTCCGCCGGCCGCAAGGGCCGCGACTTCTTCCGCCGGTCCGGCATGGAGATGCTCGCGGACTTCCCGGAGCTGGGCGACTTCCCGAACTTCGAGGACGTCCGCCCCATCGCCCGGATGATCATCGACGACTACACCTCCGGCCGCGTGGACCAGGTCTTCCTGGGCTACCAGCGCTTCGTGAACGCCGCCGTCCAGCGGCCGACCACCCGGCAGATCCTGCCGATCGTCGCGCCGACGGAGGTGGAGGGCGCCGCCGCGAACACCGTGGACTTCATCTTCGAGCCCTCGCCCGAGGAACTCCTCGCCACCCTGCTCCCGCGCTTCGTGGAGATGCAGGTGTACGAGGCGGTCCTGGAAGCGCGGGCCTCTGAGCAGTCGGCGCGCATGGTCGCCATGCGCCAGGCCACGGACGCGGCGAAGGAGATGGTCGCGGACCTCACCCTCGCCTACAACAAGGCGCGACAGGAAAACATCACCGGCGAGCTGCTCGACATCGTCGGCGGCAAGGCCGCAATCGAGAACGCATAGTCCAGGTCGGGCGGGCCGGGTATCCCGGCCTTCGCCCGCGAAGTAGGCATTCAAGCCCCACCTTTCGGGAGGCTGTCATGGCAACTGGTACGGTTCGACAGGTCATCGGCACGGTGGTCGACGTGGAGTTCCCGCAGGGTAGCCTGCCGGACCTCTTCAACGCCGTGAACATCGACCTGCAGGGGTCGACCCTGATCGCCGAGGTGCAGCAGCACCTGGGCAACAACTGGGTCCGCTGCCTCGCGCTGGACGCCACGGAGGGCCTCGCGCGCGGCGCGAAGGTGGAAGACACCGGCCGCCCGATCTCGGTGCCGGTGGGCCCGAAGACGCTGGGCCGCATCTTCAACGTCGTCGGCAAGGCGCTCGACCCGGGTGAGGAGATCCCCGCCGACATCCAGCGCATGCCGATCCACCGCGCGGCCCCGCCGTACGCGGACCAGGAGACCAGCGCGCAGATGCTGGAGACCGGCGTCAAGGTCATCGACCTCGTCGCCCCGCTGCCCCGTGGTGGCAAGGTCGGCCTGTTCGGCGGCGCCGGCACCGGCAAGACCGTCACCAACACGGAGCTCATCCGTAACCTCGCCACGGAGCACGGCGGTCTGTCCGTGTTCGCCGGCGTGGGCGAGCGCTCGCGCGAGGGCAACGACCTCTGGCACGAGATGCGGGAGTCGGGCGTGCTCGACAAGACCGCCCTCGTCTACGGCCAGATGAACGAGCCGCCCGGCGTGCGCCTTCGCATCGCCCTGACCGGCCTCACCATGGCCGAGTACTTCCGCGACGAGGAGGGCCGTGACGTCCTCCTGTTCGTGGACAACATCTACCGCTACACCCTGGCCGGCATGGAGGTGTCCGCCCTCCTGGGCCGCATGCCCTCCGCCGTGGGTTACCAGCCGACGCTGGCGACCGAGGTCGGCGCGCTCGAGGAGCGCATCACCTCCACCAAGAAGGGCTCGATCACCTCGTTCCAGGCGATCTACGTCCCCGCGGACGACTACACCGACCCGGGTGTGGCGACGACGTTCGGCCACCTGGACGCCACCGTCACGCTGGACCGCGGCCTGGTGGAGCAGGGCCTGTTCCCCGCCATCAACCCGCTGACCTCCAACAGCCGCATCCTGGACCCGCTGGTCGTCGGCCAGGAGCACTACGACGTCGCCCGCGGCGTCGTCCGGACGCTCCAGCGCTACAAGGACCTGCAGGACATCATCGCCATCCTCGGCATCGAGGAGCTCTCGGACGACGACAAGCGCACGGTGGCGCGCGCGCGCCGCATCCAGCGCTTCTTCTCGCAGCCGATGTTCGTGGCGGAGCAGTTCACCGGCACCCCCGGCCAGTACGTCCCGATCGCGGAGACCATCCGCGGCTTCAAGGAGATCCTGGAAGGCCGCCACGACTCGCTCCCGGAGCAGGCGTTCTACATGGTCGGCACCATCGACATGGCCGTGGAGAAGGCGGCCCGCATGGCCGCGCAGGGCTAACGAGGCATCTCGATGGCGCTCAAGCTCACCATCGTCACCGCGCAGCGCACCGTCCTGGAGCAGGACGGTGTGACGAAGCTGGTCGTGCCGGCCGCTGAGGGCCAGATCACGATCCTGCCGAGCCACGCCGCGCTCATGTCCAGCCTCGCCATTGGCGAGATGGTCGTGTTCACCGGCACCGCCTCGGAGTCCATCGCCATCCACGGCGGCTTCATCCAGGTCGCGAACGACGAGGTCAGCGTCCTCGCCGACGCGGCCGAGCGCGTGGAGCAGATCGACCTCGAGCGCGCCGAGTCCGCCCGCGCCCGTGCCCAGTCCCGCCTGCAGGGGCGCGACGCGAGCATTGCCGGTGGCCTGGACGTGCTCCGCGCCCAGCTCTCGCTGCAGCGCTCGCTCACTCGCCTGCGCGTCGCCCGGCGTCGCGCCGGCGGCGCCACCGGCGTCCCGTCCGCGCGGCCCTAGGCCTCCTCGGACGACAGCACCGACACACGGGCGCTCCCGCGAGGGAGCGCCCGTTGCGTTGCCCGCGCCACACCCGTGCCGCAGGCGCTCACTCGGCGGCGGTCTGCTCCGCGACGATCGGCTCCGAGGCCGCCGGCCGCAGTTGCACGGCCGTGATCGCGATCGACGCGTGTACGCGCTCGGTGCCCGCCGCCGTGCACGTCGGCGTGGCCCCGCTCGTCGCGTACTCCGCCGTCACCAGCAGCGTGCTCGCCGGGACATCGAGGCCCACCGCCACGTCCGCCTCGCCGCCGCGCGTGAGCACGCAGCCGGCGGAGACGACGCCCGCCGCCGGCGCCAGCGCAAAGCGCACCGGCGTCCCATCCGCCACCGGCGCGCCCGCCGCGTCCGTCACGCGTGCGACGACACGATGCGGCTCGATCCGGCCGGCCACCGCTGCCGGCCGGCCGGCGCGGGCAAGCGTGAGCGTCGCCGGCGGTAGCGGCTCCGTCACGGACTCCACCGTCACGACCACCTCGCCGGGCATCGCGTCGTCGGCCGCGCAGACGACGACATCCGCGAGTCCCGGACGGGCCTGCCCGCCCGGCGCGAGCCTGTCCGTGGGGTTGGAGGTGAGCAGCAGCGTCCGCGCCGTCGCGGCGGCGCAGAGGGCGGCAGCGGATTGCGCGAACGCCGGGTTCGCCGCCAGCCGTCCACCTGCCGCGGTCACCAGCAGCGCGTGCCCATCCACGCCGCGCCCGTCCGCGTCCTGCACCTGCAGCGCGACGGATGCACCGGGCGCGGGGCTGACGTACGCGCGTCCCTCCGCGGCGGTGGTCGCCGCGATCGCGCGGGCCGCCTGATCGAGGACGACGATCCGTGCGGGCACCCGGCCCGTCGGCGGGGTCACCTCGATCGAGGCGGACGCCGCCGCCGTGCCGCCCGCGTAGGTCGCCACCACCGTGTCGGTGCCGAACGAGGCGCCGTCCCCGCGGTACGAGATCTGGCTGACCCCGGCCGCCGAGGAGAAGACGAGCCCCGAGTATTTCGAGGTCCCGGAGGAGCCGAGCGCCCCCACGGTCACGCGCATCTCCACCGGCACCTGTGACTGGTCCGTCGCCGTCGCCACGTCCTCGACATGCGCGCACACAACGATCGAGGTCGGGCGGTCGGCCGCGATCGTGGCGACGTTGCTCGGGCCCTTCGCGAGCGCCTCCGTGCAGGACGTGCCGGTGGGTTGGAACGAGACGCTGAGCCGATGCGGGGCGACCGCGCGCGCCGGCGACGGCGCGAGCAGCACGAGCAGCACGAGGAGCGCGCCGAGCAGGAGTGCGAGGCCGGCGCGCGGCCAGGACGGAACGATGGACGAGGGAATCACTGTGACCTCCGCGTGTCACCCCGGGCGCACAGCCCGGAGAACAAATCACCCTCCGCGCAGGGAGGGTGAGACACGGAGACCGGCACGCCGGGCCCAGCGCTCATCCGTTTCCACGCGGATGGCATTGCTGTATGCACCGGGCCGGCGACCTGACTGACGGCGCCTCGAGGGGATCGAGGGCGCCGATCACAGTTGCGGGACAGCGTCGGATTCGCACCGACTTCGCGGACAAGTGCGCGGCCAGCCTAGTCGCACCGACCCGGTCGCGCAAACGCGCGCGCGGGCCGATGTCGGGGCCGGGATGGGCTCTGGTACGCTCGATCAGCGCCTGAAGCGCGCGAGGAGGGCCCGATGATGCAGGATGCCGCGGTCTCCGGCAGGCGCTCGGCGGAGCGCGACGCGCTGGCGCTGCCGGGACTCCTTGGCCTCGTCGGTGCCGTGCTGTTCGCGCTCGCGGGGCTGATCAGCCTCGCGTCCGCGTCCGCGATCGGTGTGCTCATCATGCTGATCTGCGGCGTCGGCGTGCTCGCCAGCCTCGGCGGGCTGATGGTGCTGCAGCCGAACGAGGCCGGCGTGGTGGTGGTCTTCGGCTCCTACCAGGGGACGGTGCGCCGTTCCGGGTTCTGGTGGGTGAACCCGCTCTCGTTCGGGCAGCGGCAGGTGATCTCGCTCCGCACGCGGAACTTCCTCTCCAACACCTCCAAGGTGAACGACGCGAACGGCAACCCGATCAACATTGCCGCCGTCGTGGTGTGGCAGGTCGTCGACACCGCCCCCGCCGTCTTCGACGTCGAGGACTACGAGCGCTTCGTCTTCCTCCAGGCGGAGACCGCCGTCCGGCACGTCGCGCGGTCGTATCCGTACGACGACTATGGCGACAGCGCGGACGTGGTCACGCTCACCGGCAACGCCGACGAGGTGGCCGCGACGCTGACCACGGAACTGCAGGACCGCCTCGTCCTCGCGGGCGTGCACGTGGTCGAGGCGCGCCTGACCGACCTCTCCTACGCGCCCGAGATCGCCGAGGTGATGCTGCGGCGCCAGCAGGCGAGCGCCGTGGTCGCCGCCCGCCAGCGCATCGTGGAGGGCGCGGTGGGCATGGTCCGCCTCGCCGTCGACCAGATCGAGACGGACGACATCGCCCACCTCGACGCCGGCCAGAAGGCGATGCTCGTCACCAACCTGCTCACCGTCCTCGTTAGCGAGGCGCCGACGACGCCGATGGTGAACGTCGGCCCCGTCACCACGCGCCCGATCTAGTCACGCTCGCTCCAGGCACGCCCGCCGAACGTCCCTCGCGAGGAGGGACGTTCCCCCGTGCGCGGGCGTACGCCGATCGGCGTACGCTGGGTGCGAGGGGTGTAGCCGCGGGCCGTGCCCGCAGATGGGTGGCGCGATATGAGCGCAATCGCTGGGATCATGAACACCATGGCGGGGCGCGCGATCCGCGTGCTCCTGGGGCTGGTGCTCATCTACGTCGGCCTGAGCATGGTCGGCGGGACGGTGGGCACGGTCATCGCCGTCGTCGGTATCCTCCCGATCCTCCTCGGGCTCTCCGGGCGCTGCCTGACGGAGTTCCTGCCGGGCGGCCGCGGCTAGTCCGCCTCCGTCCACCGCTGGACACGGCTTGCCGCTATCCTGTGCTCGGCCCGACCGGCCGAGCACAGGAGGTCCCGTGAGCCCCGTCGAGGAGTGCTTCGTCATCGCCGGTGGTCGTCCGCTGCGCGGTGACGTGACCGTCTCCGGCTCGAAGAACGCCGCCCTCTACGCGGTAGCCGCCGGCCTGCTCACGGCCGACACGCTCACGCTGCGCGACGTCCCCGCGATCGACGACATTGAGGAGCTGGCGGAGATCCTGCGCGGCCTCGGCTCCCGCGTGGAGATCGAGGGCGAGACGGTCCGCATCAGCACGCCCACGATCACGTCCACGGCGCCGCCCGCGGAGCAGGTGATGCGCCTGCGCGCCTCGTTCCTCGTCATGGGGCCGCTGCTCGCCCGCGCGCACGAGGCGGAGTGCGTGCCGCCCGGCGGCGACGTCATCGGCTCGCGTCCCCTCGATGTGCACTTCGTCGGCTTCCGGATGCTCGGCGCCGCCGTCTCGCGCCGCGGCGCGAACTGGCGCGCGGAGGCGAGCCGGCTGCGCGGCGCGCGCATCTTCTTCGACTACCCGAGCGTCCTCGGCACCGTGAACGTGCTCTTCGCCGCCGTGCTCGCGGAGGGCCACTCCACGATCGTCAACGCCGCGCCGGAGCCGGAGGTGGCGATGGCCGCCGACCTGCTCAACGCCATGGGCGCGAAGGTGACCGGCCATGGCACCCCGATCATCGAGGTGGACGGGGTCGCCTCGCTCCACGGCGCGGACTTCGCCGTCATCCCGGATCGGCTGGAGGCGGGTACGTACCTCCTCGCCGGCGCGGCCACCGGCGGCGACGTGCGGGTGACGAACGCGGTCCCCGGCCACATGGACTCGCTGATCGCGAAGTTGCGCGAGATGGGGCTCACGGTGCAGGCGGACGACGCGACCGGGATTCGCGCCACGGCCACCGGGCCGCTCCAGGCGGTGCAGGTGCAGGCCGTGCCCTACCCCGGCTTCGCGACCGACCTCCATCCGCAGATGGCCGCCGCGATGACCCAGGCGCAGGGCAACTCGCTGGTGCACGAGCGCGTGTACGACAACCGCACGCTCTACGTGAACGAGCTGCGCAAGCTGGGCGCGCGCATGATCACCGCCGCCGACACCGTGATCATCGAGGGGCCGACCCCGCTCGTCGGGAGCGCCGTCCGCGCGCTCGATATCAGGGCGGGCGCGGCGGTGGTCGTCGCCGGCCTCGCGGCCACGGGCGAGACGACGGTGCACGGCATCGGCCACCTCGACCGCGGCTACGCCGGGCTGGAGGATCGCCTGCGCGCGCTCGGCGCGGCGATCGAGCGGAGGTAGCGATCCGTGACGGGTATCCTGCCCGGCCTCCTCCTCGTGATCGCACTGGCGACCCTGCTTGCTATCCTCATCCGCCTCGTCCGCGCGCCGGCTGCGCGCGACGCGGTCAGACGGACCGCAGCGCCCCGTGTGGTCGCGTTCGCCGGCTTCGCGCTCATCGCAATATCCGCCTGGATCCCACCGGGGACCGTCCAGGGAAGTGCGACCGGTGCAGGCCTCGGGATGCTGCTCGTCGCGGCGCTTCTCGCGCTGCGATACTGGACTCAGCCGCGCTCACCCGGGGGCTAGCGGCCGGGGTGCGGAAACCGGGCCGAGGCGCTAACCTCCGCCCGCGTCGGCGATGCGTCGAGTTGTCCACACGGATGTCCACATGCCCGGCGGGGCAGCACGGAGTCGCGCGCCCCTCATGTTCGGCAAGCGCATCGGCATCGACCTCGGCACCGCGAACGTGCTCGTGTACGAGCAGGGCCGCGGCGTGGTCATCGACGAGCCGGCGGTCGTCGCGATCACCGAGCGCGACAACACCGTGGTGGCCGTGGGCGACGACGCGCGCGCGATGATCGGGCGGCACCCCGGCTCGATCCAGGTCATCCGCCCGATGCGCGACGGCGTGATCGCCGACTACCTGATCACGGAGGCGATGCTCCGCTACTTCATCCAGCGCGTGATCGGCCGCTTCAGCCTCGTGCGGCCCGAGGTGATGATCTGCGTCCCGGTGGGCGTGAACAGCGTGGAGCAGCGCGCCGTGCGCGACGCCGCCGAGGCGGCCGGGGCGCGCCGCCCCGCGCACCTGATCCCGGAGCCGCTGGCCGCCGCGATCGGCGCGGAGATCCCGGTCGGCAGCCCGCGCGGACACATGGTCGTGGACATCGGCGGCGGGCGCTGCGAGGCGGCCGTGATCTCGATGTTCGGCATCGTCGCGAGCGAGTCCGTGCGCGTCGCCGGCGACCGGCTGGACGACGCGATCGCGCAGTACATCCGGCGGCGTCACAACCTCGTGGTCGGCGAGCGCACCGCCGAGGAGGTGAAGATCGCGATCGGCTCCGCGATCCCGCTGAACGAGGACCTGGTCACCGGCGTCCGCGGCCGCGACCAGATCACCGGCCTTCCGCGCACGATCACCGTGCGCTCCTCCGAGGTGTCGCAGGCGATCCACGAGCACCTCGGCACGATCGTGCAGACGGTGCGCCGCGTGCTGGAGCGCACACCCCCGGAGCTCGCCTCGGACGTCATCGACCGCGGCATCGTGCTGACGGGCGGCGGCGCGCTGCTGCGGCACCTGGACGATCTGCTGCTGCACGAGACCGGCGTCCCGGTGCACGTGGCGGAGGACCCGCTCCGCTGCGTCGTGAAGGGCGCCGGCGCCGCGCTCGACTACATCGACGTCATCGAACGGTCGATGCCGACCGAGGAGGAGTCGCTGATCGGCGACTCCTCGCGGTAGCGCGCGCGAGCCGTCCGGGGGCGGCTAGCCGCGCCCCCAGAACGCGAACAGCACCGCGCCGGTCAGGCACGCGAACGACCCCACGTAGTTCCACCGGAACGCCTCGCCCAGGTAGAGGTACGCGAACGCCACGAACACCGTGAGCGTGATGCACTCCTGGATGATCTTCAGCTGGTACGCGGTGAACTGCCCGTACCCCAGCCGGTTCGCCGGCACCTGGAAGCAGTACTCGCCCAGCGCGATCCCCCAGCTCACGAGGATGGCGACGATCAGCGGCCACGACTCGTGTTTCAGGTGCCCGTACCAGGCGAACGTCATGAACGTGTTGGAAATCACCAGCAGGACGATTGTCGCCAACCCGCGCCGCTCCGATTCACCAGTGCCGTGCCGCTCGGCAGGCTGGTGACGATGGTGCGCCGGAGGGACGCTGAGGACGAGGGGCGTCGAGGAGGAGGCGCTAGTCCGCGCGGGCGGCGCGGTCGCGCTGCCGGAGCTTCAGGTGGTAGGTCATGCTCTGGAGGAACAGCACGGGGTTGATGTGCTTCAACTCCACGCCGGAGGGCACCTGCACGCGCGCCGGGGTGTAGTTCAGGATCGCCCGGACGCCGCCCCGCACCAGCGTGTCCGCGACGTCCTGCGCCGCGTCCGCCGTGACCGCCACGATGCCGATGTCCACCGGCGTCCGCCGCAGGTCCGCCTCGAGGTTCGCGACGTCGAGGATGGTGTTGCCGTCCAGCTCCGTGCCGATCACGCTGGGGCCGGAGTCGTATCGCCCCACGATATCGAAGCCCTGCCCCTCGAACCCGGGGTAGGAGGAGATCGCCCGCCCGAGGCGGCCGATGCCGATCACCACCACGCGCCAGCGGCGGTCCAGGCCCAGGATGAAGCGCAGTTCCTCCGCCAGCCGGGCCACGGAGTAGCCGCGCCCCTGCTTGCCGAACCGACCGAAGTAGGAGAGGTCCTTGCGGATCTGCGCGGGGGTGACGCCCAGCTCCTCGCCCAGTTCCTGGGAGGAGATCACAGCGCGGCCTTCCTGCTCCAGCCGCGACAGCAGCCGGTAATACAGGGGCAGACGGTCGATGACGACGTCAGGAATCTCGATCGGCAACGGCTACCGCCCCTGGGTGCGCAGCGTGGGGCGTCCGCGCCCGTGTTCAGGTCGCGAACCGTCCGATCATACCCTCCGACCGGGTGTGTGCAATTTCTCACGAAAGAACGCATCTCCGAGTCGCGCCATCCGTCGCCTCCTCGCTACGATCCGCGCCATGAGCACCGTCCCTGACGCCGCCGCCTCTCCCGCGCCCGCCGCGGACGAGCGCATCGCGCGACTGCTGCGCGAGGGGCCCGCGGCGACGCCGTTCCTCGACCTGCCCGGCGGCGTGTTCGAGATGGGCTCCCACGGGCGGCCGGACGAGCTCCCGTTGCGACAGGTGCGCGTCCGCCCGTTCTCCGTGGCGCTCACGCCGGTCACGAACGTCGAGTTCGCCACGTTCCTGGAGGCGACCGGGCACGAGCCCCCGCGCTACTGGGACGACCCGCACTTCCGTCGCCCGGAGTGTCCCGTGATCGGCGTCTCCTGGTTCGATGCCGTGGACTACTGCGACTGGCTGGGCGCGCTCCTCGGGCGGGAGTGCCGCCTGCCCACGGAGGCGGAGCGCGAGTTCGCCGCGCGCGGCCCGGAGCCGCGCGGTCGCTACGACTGGGGGGACGAGCCGTGGTCGGAGGGCGTGCACGCCTTCGGCGCGGCGGGTGGCGACCGGCCGCACCCCGTGGGCACCACGCCGCCGAACGGCTGGGGCCTGTATCACATGGGCGACAACGTCCACGAGTGGTGCAGCGACTGGTACGCCGTGGACGGCTACGCGCGCGAGGTGACGGCGGACGGCTCGCCCGTCGAGGATCCTCGCGGGCCGCAGGAGGAGCAGCCGCGGCGCGCCTCGCGCGGGGGGTCATGGCGGCACCGCATCAAGGTCGCGCGGATCGCCGCACGCTCCTCGCTCGCCCCGGACCGGCGGTACAACGACTACGGGATGCGCGTGTACGCGGAGCCGGTGCGCTAGCGGCGCGGGCGGCGGGTCAAGAGCAGCCGCCAGAGCAGCCCGCCGCCGAGGAAGCCGACGAACGCCCCCAGCACATCGAACGCCAGGTCGGAGAGCTGCGGCTGGCGCTCGGGCGTGAGGGCCTGCAGCGCCTCCGTGATCCCGCCTAGGAGCCAGAGCAGGAGCATGGTGGCGACCAGCGTGCGCTGCGGCCGCCGCCGCGCCGCCCCGCTGGTGGCGTACCAGAGCGAGGCACTCACCCCGAGCGCGAAGAACAGCGCCGCATGCCCCAGCGCCTCCTCCCCGCCGTCCGTCCAGCCGGACGGCGTCGGGACGACCTCCGGCGCGGTGATCGCGGACGGCACGATCGAGCGCCAGCGCGGTGGCTCCGGCGTGAGGGTGATGTAGAGGATCACCAGCGTCGCCACCGCGATCCCGGCGAGTGCGAGGGCGTTGAGGAGGCGCGTGCTCACCGATCGAGCGTACCCTTGCTCGCGCCTATACGTGTGAAGTCACGCCCCCCGTTCGAAGAGGGGCCCCGGCCCGGCCGGTAGAACGCGGACGCCATGAGCCCCTCCAACCGCGCACCCATCGTGGTGGAGCCGTGGCGCGGGCCCGGCCCGGAGGCCGCGGCGGCGGCGCTTTGCGACCGCCCCCGGCTCGCGTGGCTCGACTCTTCCATGTCGCACGCGCGGCTCGGCCGCTGGTCGATCGTCGCGAGCGACCCACGCTGGACCGTCACCGCCTACGGCGCGGACGTGGTGCTGCAGGGCGCCGCCGGCGCGCGGCGGCTGCCC
>JBFWQJ010000016.1:0-22466 GCA_050249515.1 Dehalococcoidia bacterium
ACCGTCCTAACCGCCACGGGCGCGCTCGGCATCCTCGTCGGCGTCGAGGGAGCGCGGGGCGCGCGGGCGCTGGCGGCGAGGAGCGCTGCCGCGAGCGTGAGCGGGAGGACGAGGAGCGCCGCGCGGTTCATCGCGCGGAGGATACGCCTCGGCGGTGCGGGTTGGATGCGCGCGCCGGGGCGTCGCGCTAGGGCGCGGTCGCCTTGCCGGTCTCCTGCAGCTTGCGCAGGCCGTCCCACGTCGTGTCCTCGCGCATCTTCTCGGCGACGAGGGGAATGCTGTAGAAGTGCTGGCCGTTGGCGGCGGCGGCCTCGGGGGCCGAGGCCATCCAGACCACGGCGCGGCCCATCACGTGCTCCGCCTCCGCGCGCTCCGGCGGGATCGCGTTCGCACCTCGGACGTAGCGGTGGCCGGGCGTGGAGACCACGGCGGTCGGCGAGAGCGAGAAGGAGCGGATGCCCTGGTCGCCGAAGTCGGCGGCGACCGCCTGCGCGAGCTTGCGCACCGCCTGCTTCGTCACCGCGTACGCGCTGCTGTTCTTGCCCTCGTGGTCCGCGCCCACGGACGAGATGTTCACGATGGTGCCGCTGCCCTGCTTCAGCATCGCGTCCAGCGCGAGCTTCGAGGCGACCACGGTGCCGCGGACGTTCAGCGTCCACAGCAGGTCCCAGCGCTTGATCGACAGGTCGATGAAGTTGCCCGGGAAGTTCAGCCCCGCGTTGTTCACGACGATGTCGACGCGGCCGAACTCCTTGAGGGCCGCCTCGAACAGCGCGGTGATGGACTCTTCCTTCGTCACGTCGCACACCACCGGCAGCGCGCGCACGCCGAGGGCGCGGCACTCGTCGGCGACGGTGTGGATCGTGCCGGGGAGCCTCGGGTCGGACTCCGTCTCGCTGCGCGCGGCGATGACGACGTCCGCGCCCTCGCGCGCCAGCTCGACGGCGATGTTGCGGCCGATGCCGCGGCTCGCGCCCGTGACCAGCCCCACCTTGCCCGCCAGCAGACCCGCCATCGCTCACCTCGTGCATCCCGCGCGCGTCCCCCGGTGGAACGCGAGGGGCACACGGTATGGCGCGGCGGAGGGCGTCACTACAAGGTGCGTGATTGCGGCGCGGGGCGTGCGCCTCGGACGGTCGGAGAAGCGGAACGGCGCCGGGTTGCCCCGGCGCCGTCCGTTGAATGCGAGTGTCGCGCTGCGACGACGCGGTTAGGCGTCCATCCAGGCGTGCCAGAACTCGCGGTTGTCGTAAGCCTCGTGACGCGCGAAGTCCTTGACGGTGGTCTGGGTCCAGACCGACGACTTGGTCGTGACGCGCCAGATGTACCAGGCGTTCTTCGCCTCGAGCTTCTGGATCTCGCGCAGGGTCTCCCAGCGCTCCTTCGGGTTCGTCTGCAGGGCCTGCTTCTCGACCAGCGCGGTCATCGCGGGGTCGTTCACGCGGCTCTGGTTGGCGATGCCCTTGGGGTGCAGCCAGTAGTTCACGTACGGGTCCGGGTCCGCGTAGTAGCGGCCGGGGCCCCACAGGATGCCATCGAAGTTGAACGGCGGGCGGTAGACGCTGGCGATCCAGACGCCGTACTCCGTCGACTTGATGGTCGCCTCGATACCGGCCTGCTTCAGGTCACCGACGATGCGCTCGACCGAGTCCTGGTAGCCGGAGTTCTGGAAGTACTGCGGCGTGATGTGGATCTCGGTCTTGAAGCCATTCGGGTGACCCGCCGCGGCGAGGAGCTTCTTCGCTTCCGCTACGTCGTGCTTGGTGAAGTTGGCCATGTCCGGGATGTCCTTCGGCTTGAGAGCCTCCGGGTACGGGAGCAGGGCCGTGCCCACCGGGTCGGCGTCGCCCAGGTGAACCGAGGCGACCTCAGCGGCGCGGTTGTAGAGCAGGCCGATCGCCTGGCGCACGCGCACGTCGTTGAACGGAGCCTTGGTCGTGTTAAACGCGATCCACGGGCTGTTGCCGTTCGCGATCTGCTCCACGGCGTTCTTGCCGACGGCCTTACGCAGGTCCTGGTTCAGGGCGGCACCGAGCGAGATGTTCAGCACGTCGATCTGCTTGGTGCGGAACGCCGCGGACATCGCCGCCTGGTCCGGGATGATCAGCGTCTCGAGCGTGTCGAGGTTGATCGCGTCCTTGTTCCAGTAGTCAGGGTTCTTCTTGAAGACGATCTTCGAGCCCTGCGTCCACTCGGAGCGGATGAACGGGCCCGTACCGATCGGGTTCTTCTCGTGCTCGCCCTTGCCGTCAGCGGCGACGATCTCCTTGGGGTGGATGCGCCACCCGTAGTGACCGGCAGAGAAGTTCAGCAGCGGCGCGTACGGCGCGGACGTCTTGATCCGCAGCGTGGTCGCGTCCACCGCAGTCACCTCGGTGACCGCCTTGTAGTCGTTCGTCCACTGCTTGTGCTTGCGCAGCGTGTCGATCGACTCCTTGACGTCCTCCACCGTCATCGCGCGACCGTTGACCGGCGCGGTGTTGTGGAACTTCACGCCCTGGCGGATCTTGAAGACATAGGTCGTGCCGTCCGGCTGCTCCGGCATCGCCGAGGCGATCTGCGGGATCAACTCGACGTTGAAGCCGTCCTTGCCGGGGCCGGTGGCCACGTCCAGCAGCTTGTCGTATGCGTGGCTGCCCTGACCGACCGTCGTGGAAGCGGCCTGAAAGAGGCCCCAACCGGGCGGGTCCGCGACCATTGAGTGCTTAAGGGTGCCACCCTTCTTCTTGGCTGCCGGGGCCGTCGTCGCGGACGGGGCGCCCGCGGCCTTGCCGGCGGCCGGAGCCTCGGCGCTGCCCGCCGGCTTCGTCTCGCTGCTGCTACCGCACCCGATCAACGCAGCTGCACCGAGACCGGCGGCGCCGATCGCGGACGAGCGCAGCATGCGCCGTCGGCTCAGGGACTGGCTGCCCCAGACCCTCGAGAGTTCGTCGTTCAATTCCAAGCTCCCTCTGGCTGATGCGCACGCCCCCTGCGTGCGGCAATAACCGCCTCCTAATCTAATACGTTTCCTTATCTCTGTGTGTGATGGAACACACGATCCCGCGATCCCCTCCGCACGTGCTGAGGGGAGACGGGCATGTGTCAATAAGACTGACGATGATCGGCCCGGATCTCGCGAGAATCCGGGCCGATCCGGTCAGGGGCTACGCCAGCCAGGCGTGCCAGAACTCGCGAGAGTCGTATCCCTCGTGCCGCTGGAAATCACGGACGTGTTGGTGCTGGAACTGCGTGGACTGCGGCGTGACCCGCCAGATGTACCAGCTGTTCTTCGCTTCCAGCTTCTGGATCTCGCGCAGCGTCTCCCAGCGCTCCTTCGGGTTGACCTGCGTCGCCTGCTTTTCCACCAGCCCGGTCATGGTGGGGTCGTTGACGCGGCTCTGGTTCGCGATCCCCTTCGGGTGCAGCCAGTACGCCACGTACGGGTCCGGGTCCGCGTAGTAGCGGCCGGGGCCCCACAGCATGCCCTCGAAGTTGTACGGCGGCCGGTAGTAGCTGGCGATCCACACGCCATACTCGATCGACCGCGCGGTCGCATCGATGCCCCCGGTCTTCAGGTCGCCGACGAACCGGTCGAGCGAGTCGCCGTACCCCGGGTTGCTGAGGTACTGCGGCGACATGACGATGTCCGTCTTGAAGCCATTGGGATGGCCGGCGGCCGCCAGCAGCTTCTTCGCCTCCGCGACGTCGTGCTTCATCATCGCGGCCAGGTCCGGGATGTCCTTCGGCTTGAGCGCGTCCGGGTACGGCAGGAGCGCCGTGCCCATGGGGTCTGCTTCCCCCAGGTAGACGGACTGCACCTCGGCGTTCCGGTTGTAGAGCAGCGACACGGCCTGCCGAACGCGCAGGTCGTTGTAGGGCGGCTTCGAGGTGTTCATGGCGATCCACGCGCTGTTGCCGAGGATCGTCTGCTTCTGCGCGTCCTTGACCTGCTTCTCCAGGTCCTGTCGCTGCGCCGGCGGCAGGTTCACGGTCAGCACGTCGATCTGCTTCGTACGGAACGCAGCGGCGTTGCTCACCGGGTCGGGCACGATGAGGTACACGAACTCGTCGATGTAGCCGACGTCCTTGTTCCAGTAGTCCGGGTTCTTCTTAAAGACGATCTTGGAGCCCTGCGTCCACTCGCTGCGGATGTACGGGCCGGTGCCGATCGCGTTCTTCTCGTGGTCGCCCTTGCTGTCCGCGGCGACGATCTCGCGCGGGTGGATGCGCCAGCCGTAGTGGCCCGCGGAGAAGTTGAGCAGCGGTGCGTAGGGCGTGGAGGTCTTCACGCGCAGCGTGGTCGCGTCCACGGCCGTGACCTCCGTCACGGCCTTGTAGTCGCCCTGCCACTGCTTGTGCTGACGCAGCCGGTCGATGGACTCCTTCACGTCCTCGATCGTCATCGCGCGCCCGTTGACGGGGGCGACGTTCTGGAACGTCACGCCCTGCCGGATCTTGAAGATGTAGGTGGTCTGGTCCGGCGTCTCCGGCATCGCCTGCGCGATCTGCGGGATGAGCTCGACGTTGTAGCCGTCCTTGCCCGGACCGGTGGCGACGTCCACCAGCTTGTCGTACGCGTGGCTGCTCACGGCGACCGTGGTGCCGGACGCCTGGAACAGCCCCCAGCCCGGTGGGTCGCCCACGAGCGAGGAGCGCAGCGTGCCGCCTCGCCGCTTCGTCTGGGGCGCGGCCGTGCCCGCCGCGCCGCTGCCGCTGGCCGCCGCCGGTGGCCGCGCCTGCTCCGCCGCCGGCGTGCCGCCGCCGCGACAGCCGATGAGCGCCGCGGCGCCGAGGCCCGCCAGCCCCACCGCGCCGCCTCGGACCAGCCGGCGCCGGCTGAGCGCCGGCCTGAACCCGTTACCTGCATTCCCTTCCATTGCGAAAGCCACTCCCTCTGACGCCGGTGGCGACCGAGCAGCCGCCTCGCGTCGAAGGCACTCTACAACGTACGTGGTTCACATTCGTGATGGACAGCACGAGGCGCACGAGCGTGAGCAGGGGCAGGCGGGCGAAGTGGGGGAAGCAGCGAGGCGGCACCGAACCCTCGGTGCCGCCTCGGCAGTGAAGCGAGCGGGGGCGGAGCGGGCCTAGTGGCCGCTGCCGCGCGAGCCGCGGAGACGCGGGTCGAGGATGTCGCGGAGCGAGTCTCCGAACAGGTTGAGCGCGACGACGACGATCGTCAGGGCCAGGCCCGGCGCGATCGCCATCCACGGCGCGCGGATCATGTATCGCAGACCGGCGCCGCTGAGCATGTTGCCCCACGTCGGCACGTTCAGCGGGACGCCCAGTCCGAGGAAGGACAGCGACGCCTCCACGATGATCGCGACGCCCAGCTGGATGGAGGCGATGACGATGATCGGCGCCATGATGTTCGGCAGGACGTGCCGCGCCATCAGACGGACCGAGGTCATCCCCAGCGACTCGGCCGCCTCGATATACGGCATGCCGCGCACCGCCAGCGTGCTGCCTCGGACGACACGGGCCGCGCGAGGCGCGATGCCGACGGCGATGGCGAGCGTGACGTTCCAGATGCCGGCGCCGAACGAAGCGACGATGGTGAGGGCGAGCAGGATGTTCGGCACCGCCATGAGGATGTCGACGACGCGCTGGAGCGCCATGTCCAGCCACCCGCCGACGTATCCCGACAGCACGCCGATGATGATGCCCATGCCGAGGCCCAGGACGACGGCCACGAAGCCGACGCGCAGGGAGACCTGGCCGCCGTAGAGCACGCGGCTCATGACGTCACGTCCCAGGTGGTCCGTGCCGAACCAGTTGGCCAGCGACGGCGGCTGCGCGAACCGGTCGGTCGCCTCGTCAATGCCGTACGGGGCGACCCAGGAGGCCAGCACCGTGACGGTGATGAGGAACACCAGGAGGATCAGGCTGACCAGCCCCAGCGGTTTCCGCTTGAGCTGCGTGAGCATTGAGCCGATCGGACGCAGGACGTCCCCGATCAGCCCAAGGCCGCCGGACGGGGTCAGGGTTGCCGTTCCACCGGTAGCCATCTGGTTCCCTGCCTTCTCTTCGCGCGCGGCGAACTGCCTGAGAGTCTAGCGCGTCGGCGCTAGCGGTAGCTGATGCGCGGGTCAAGCCACACGTACACCAGATCCGTCACCAGGTTGACCATCAGGATGAACGTGCCGAACGCCATGACGACGCCCTGCACCAACGGGTAGTCACGCCGGCTGATCGCGTCGATCACCAGGCGCCCCATCCCGGGCAAGTTGAAGATGTTCTCGATGATGACCGAGCCGCCGACGATGAAGCCGGCCTGGATGCCGAACAGCGTGACCACGGGGATCATCGCGTTCTTCAGCATGTGCCGTCGGACCACGGAGAAGGTGTCCAGGCCCTTCGCCCGCGCCGTGCGGATGTAGTCCTCGCGCAGCACCTCCAGCATCGACGAGCGCAGCATACGCACGAGCGACGCGGACAGGCCGGAGCCCAGGATGACGGCGGGGATCATGAACTGCTGCAGGTTCTGCGACGGCGAGCTCCAGAAGGACTCGTAGCCCACCGGCGGGATCCAGTTGAGGTACCGGGAGCCGAAGACGATCGCCATGGTGCCCAGCCAGAAGTTCGGCACCGCGAGCCCGATGATGCTCAGGAAGCGCAGCGTCTGGTCGGTCCAGGAGTCCTGCTTCAGGGCGGAGATGATGCCGACCGGCAGTGCGACCAGGACGGCCAGCCCCAGCGACAGGATGCCCAGCTCCAGCGAGACGGGGAGCCGCACCAGGAGCGCGTGCGCCACGGTCTCGCGGGTGAACAGGGACTCGCCCAGGTCGCCTCGGAGGGTGGCCCCCACCCAGCGGAGGTACTGCAGCGCCACCGGGTCGTCCAGGCCCAGGGTGGCGCGGATCTCGTCCACGGCCGCCTGGTTGGAGTTGTCCGCGCCGGCCAAGAAGACCGCCGCGTCACCCGGGACGACGCGCAGGAGCATGAAGACGAGCATGCTCAGCCCGATGAGGCTGATCGCGAGCAGGCCCAGGCGGCTCAGCATGTAGCGGTACATGGTCCCGTCCTATTCGTGGCCGGTAAGCGGCTTCAGCGGCTTCCGTTCGTCCGACAGCACGTCTTTGAGCGT
Source organism: Dehalococcoidia bacterium (assembly GCA_050249515.1). Lineage (GTDB taxonomy): Bacteria > Chloroflexota > Dehalococcoidia > UBA2979 > UBA2979 > SHYQ01. The sequence goes on from JBFWQJ010000016.1 coordinate 7,070, forward strand.
GAGTCCGGAGATCAGTTCCACCAGCGCCGCCTCGTCCACGGGAATCTCCGGGACCGGCAGCGTGATGCGACCGAGCTCATGAACGTGGTGCGCGTCGCTGCCGATGGTGACCGGCAGTCCCAGCACCTCCGCTACGGCCGCGGCCATAGCGTTCTCACGGTCGTTACAACCCCCGTTTTCAATCTCTACGGCATCCACCAGCGAAAAGATTTCGCTCTGCGCCAGTTCTTCGGCCGGTGCACCCTGCCGGAAGACCGGCCGAGACCCCGAGTGCACCGGGTCGAAGTGGAACCGGAACGGGTGGGCGAGGATCGTGAAGATCCCCTCCTCCCGTGCCTTCCGCAGGAGTGCCCGGCTGTCGCTGGCTGGCGAGTAGCCGGGCGGCGCCCCCACGAGCAGGATGTGTCCGATGTCGGTCGTCGCCTCCATCGCCCGGTAGATGCGGATGCCCCACCGATCGAAGAAGTTCTCGCGCTCCCAGTCAGACCAGACCCGGAAGTGCTCCGCGACGACAATGCCTTCCACGCCGGCTGCCTGGGCGCGCTCGCCCAGGGCATCCACCGTGATGCTCGAGTCGGCTGAGCCGGCCCGAGTGTGCACGTGCATCTCCAGCCAGCGTGATGCCACGCTTAACGACCGCGGAAAACGGGCTGCCGCTTCTCCGCGAACGCGCGAGGACCTTCCTTGGCGTCGTCGGTGTTGTGCAGCACGTTGCTGATCGCGCCCTCAAGGCGCAGACCGTCGCTCAGCGGCAGGCCGTTGTGCGCGCGGGTCGCCAGTTCCTTGATCGCGCGGACGGCCAGCGGCGGCATCGCGCGGAGGTCTTCGGCGTACTGCTGGGCGCGGGCCAGCACCTGGTCGTGCGGGACGACCTCGTTGATCAGGCCGTACTGGGCGGCGCGCTGCGCGGTGAGGCGCTTGCCGGCCAGCAGCACTTCCATGGCCACGGGGTACGGGAGCTGACGCGCGGTGCGCTGCGTGCCGCCGTTGCCGGGCAGGATGCCGCGCTTGACCTCGGACAGGTCGTACGCGGAGTGCTCGGAGCCGATCCGGATGTCAGTGGCGAGGAGGAGGGTCATGCCGCCGGCGAGGCAGAGGCCGTTGATGGCGGCGACGACCGGCTTCCAGACCTCCAGGCCGCGGTTGAGCAGGAGGCCGTCCTGGGTCTGCCAGAACTTGTAGTTGTCGGCGCCCGGGTCATCGCGCTCGTTGCGGCGGACGGCGTTCTTCAGGTCCGCGCCGGCGCAGAAGACCTGCTTCTCAGCGGGGCGGTCGGGCTGCGGGGCTCCGGTGATCACGGCGACCCAGATGTCCGGGTTGTCGCGCACTTCCTGCCAGTACTCGGACAGGAGCCGGTACATCTCCGGGTTCATCGCGTTCAGCGACTCCGGGTTGTTGAGCGTGAGCGTCGCGATCTTGTCCTTGACGCTGAAGTCGACGGTCATGGATACCCCCTCCATGTGCGCGAGGCGCCCCCGGTACCGGGGGCGCCCCACACGAGTTTGTGCCGAACTAGCTGCCGGAGCGGACGTTCAGCAGGTCGCGCGCCATGACGACGCGCTGAATCTCCGAGGTGCCCTCGCCGATGCGGCGGATGCGGACCTCGCGGTACCAGCGCTCGAACGGCATGTCCTTGGCCATGCCCAGGCCGCCGTGGATCTGCATGCAGCGGTCGATCACGCGGCCGGCCGCCTCCGTGCAGAGGAGCTTGGCCATGGACGACTCGAAGCGGAACGGCTCGCCGCGCTGCGCGCGGGCGGCCGCGTCCAGCGCGATCCAGCGGCTGGTGCGCATGTCGATCTCGTTGTCCACCAGCATCCACTGGATCGCCTGGCGGTTGGCCAGCGGCTCACCGAAGGTGACGCGCTGCTTCGCCCACTCGATCGCCAGCTCCTGCGCGTACTGCGCGATGCCGAGGCAGGCGGAGGCGTACGGGATGCGGTTGTGCGCCAGCGTGTCGTTCGCCAGCGCGAACCCGCCGCCCTCCTCGCCCAGGATCTGCGTGTGCGGGACGCGCATGTCCGTGAACGAGAGCTCCGTGGTGTAGTGCGAGCGGAGCACCTGGACCAGCCGCTGCACGCGGAAGCCCGGGGTGTCCGTGTCGATCAGGAACGCCGTGATGCCCTGGCGGCCCTTGGTCGGGTCCGTGCGCACGTAGACGATGCCGAAGTCGGCCGTGTCCGCGCCGGAGTTCCAGAGCTTGCCGCCGTTGATGACCCAGTGGTCACCATCACGGACGCCGCGCGTGCGGATGGCGCGCGCCGGGTCCGAGCCACCGGACGGCTCCGACAGGCCGAAGAAGGCGTGCTTCTCGCCGCGGATCGTCGGGTAGAGGTACTTCTCCTTCTGCTCCTCCGTGCCCTTGTACAGGTGCTCGGGCGGCGAGGAGCCGAAGACGCCGTAGGCCGGCGCGTACAGGCCCGCGCGGTGCTGGGACAGCTCCTCCGCGATCATCGTGCGGGTGATGATGTCGATGCCCGGGCCGCCGTACTCTTCGGGCAGGCCCATCTGGTACATGCCCATGTCCTTCACCATCTGGCGAAGGCGCTCGTCGTCCTCGGGGTTGAGCTCGTACGCGTCCGGGTCCAGGTCAGCCTCGAGGGGACGGATCTCCTCGCGGATGAACTTGCGGACGGTGTCGATGATGAGCTGCTGCTCTTCGGTGCGCTGCATATCCATGGCGGTCTAGATCCCCTCGCTCTTCCAGTGGTATCGGCCCAGGTGCGGCGGTCGCGGCGCCGTGGCGAGCTTGTTGAGCTCGGGCAGCGTCTCGTAGTCCTCGCTGAAGCGGGTCAGGTCCTCGATCCAGCGGCTGTAGTACTGGTGGTTGACCTCGTACCGGAAGTACTTGGCCTGGGCCTTCACCTCCGCCGGAATGACCTCCGGGTGCGGGTGCGACCAGTTCCACGTCTCCGAACCGGGCGGCATGCCGAAGATGGCGTACAGCTCACCGCGCAGGCCGTAGGGCGAGGCGCCCCCGGCGAACCCGATGTAGATGCAGTTCTTCTGCTCGTCTGCGATCTCGTAGATACCCATGGCGCCGGGGAGCGTCTTGAAGTTCATCCCCGGGTCCCAGGCAGACCAATCTTTCCTAATCCGCATGGTTACTCTTTCTCGAAGAACAGCGCGACGCGGTCGCCCACTGGTGCTGGCTTCGCCTTCACCCTCATCCCGATCTCAATGTCGTTGGGCTCGATGTTCACGACATTCGCGGTCAGACGCGGGCCCTCGTCCAACTCGATCACAGACACGTTGTACGGCACCAGGTCGTAGAACGCCGGGTGGTACTTCTGGTGCACCGTGATGAAGGTGTGGACCGTGCCCGTGCCGGACACGTCCTTCCACTCCATGGCGTCCGCGCCGCACGCGAAGCAGAACGTCTCCGGGACGGCCTGCCAGTGGTTGCATGCGCTGCAGTGCATCACGCGGAGCTTGCCCTCCGCGAGTCCGTCCCAGTACGCGCGGTCGAAGTCCGTGGGCTCCGCGAGGAGCTCGGCTCGAGCGTCAGTGGTCATGTGTTCCCCCGTTTCCGCTGAGGCCTACGACGGCTGGTTGGAGACGATCATGGCGCCGTGCGTGGTCAGGATGCCGCCCTGCTGCGACACCAGGCCCACCTCCGCGCCCTCCACCTGGCGGGGCGTGCCCGCGTAGGTGTGGCGCAGCTGGCGCACCGCCTCAACGATGTGCTGCGGGCCGGGCATGCCGGTCTCCGACAGCAGACCGCCGGAGGTGTTGATCGGCAGCTCGCCGCCGATCCACGTGCGCTTGTTCTCGAAGAACGCCGCACCCTCGCCCTTGTTCACGAAGCCGTAGTCCTCGAGCGTGATGATCGGGACGATCGTGAAGCAGTCGTAGAACTCGCAGAAGTCGATGTCCTTGGGCGTCATGCCCGCGGTGCGGAACACGCCCTGCGCGGCGATCTTCGCGCCGGAGACCGTCATGTCCTCGCGGCGGGTGTGGTCCCAGGAGGGGTGCCCCTGGCCCAGGCCCTGCACGTACACCGGCTTCTGCTTCAGGGTCTTCGCGCGCTCCTCCGTGGTGACGATCCACGCGGCGCCGCTGTCCGAGACGGGGCAGCAGTCCAGCAGGTGGAACGGCTCCGCCAGCCAGCGCGAGTTGTGGTAGTCCTCGATCGTGATCGGGTCCTGGAAGTGCGCGTTGGGGTTCATGCTGGCGTGGTGGCGGTGCGCCACGGCCACGTTGCCCAGCTGCTCGTGCGTGGTGCCGTACTTGAACATGTGACGGCGGGCCACCGTGGCGTAGCCCAGCGGCGCGCCGAACATGCCCGCGAAGGCGTCACCGCCGCGCGGGCGGCTGTACGTCGCGCGCGAGCCGGTCGCCGGGTTGTCGCCGTACACGCAGGCGACCACCTCGGCCTGGCCCAGCTCGATCGCCGTGATCGCGTACTGGATCAGGGAGATGTTGCTCGCGCCCGCCTGGTCGATCGTGCCGGCCACGCGCGGGACGATGTTGAGCGCCTCGGCGACGCGCTGGCCCCAGAGCATGGGGAAGGTCGAGGTCGGCGCCTTCGTCATGACGCCGTCGATCTCGCTGATGTCCAGCCCGGCGTCCTCCGCGGCGGCGCGGATCGCCTTCACGTTGTGGCCCAGCTGGGAGAGGCCCGGGTTGCGCCCGTAGCGCGTGTTTCCGACGCCAACGATGCAATACCGGTTCTTGAACGGTTCCATTCGCGTACCTCACAGGGCTTCGGGAAATGCACGCGCAGTTATAGTCCGCGCCGGATCGGCACCTCAATCAAACCCGTGATGTTCGTGGTATATGGGGGGTGCTTATACTCCCGCCCCATCGACCCACGGGGCCCATTCGGGGGGCATTGATGCCGACTTCCGCCGCGCTCGAGGGACTGCGTGTCCTCGACCTGACGCACAGCACATTCAACTACGCCGGCAAGCTGCTCGCCGGCTTCGGCGCACAGGTGGTCAAGATCGAGCCGCCCGGCGGCGACCCGATTCGGCAGCACCCGCCGTTCCAGGCGGACCAGCCCAACCCGGAGACCAGCGGCCGCCACCTGCACATGAACACCGGCAAGATGAGCGTCGTCCTCGACCTCGATCAGCCGGGCGACGTGGCGCGGCTGAAGGCGATCGTGCCGGAGTACGACATCGTCATCGAGAGCCGCGGCGCCGGGTACATGGCCGCCCGCGGCCTGGGGTACGAGGACCTGAAGGCGCTCCGCCCCGACCTGGTGATGACCTCCATCAGCCACTTCGGGCAGACCGGGCCGTACGCCGGCTACGTGGGCGCGGAGATCGTCGCGGACGCGCTGGCGGGCTACCTGAACCTCACCGGGGAGCCCGAATTCCCGCCGGTGAAGTGCTTCGACAACCTGGTGGAGCACCAGTCCGCGCTGCAGGCCGCCGTGGCGACCATGGTCGCCATCACCGCGCGCGACGCCACCGGGCAGGGCGACTACCTGGACATCTCCGCCACCGAGGCGGCGATGTTCCTGCTGGGCGGCCCCGCCCAGACGTTCCACTGGATGGGCGTGAAGGCCAAGCGCAACGGCACGCGCCTCCTCTTCTCCGCCCCGGACACCTTCTACCCCTCCTGCCTGCGCCCCTGCCTGGGCGGGTATGTGCATGTGCACACTAATACAAGGTATCCCGACCTCATGGGCATCCTCATGGAGCAGGAGGAGCTCAACAGCCCCGAGATCATGGCCGCCCCCACCGCGAACGCCGATCGCATCGACGAGCTGATGGGCCGCTGGCTCATGCAGCACGACAAGTTCGAGGTTGTCCGCCTCGGCCAGGCGATGCGCCTGCCGTTCACCGAGGTGCTCACCCCCGCCGAGATCGCGGTGGACGAGCACCTGAAGGAGCGCGGCTTCTTCGTGGAGGTCCAGCACCCCGTCGCCGGCACCGTGAAGCAGCCCGGCGCGCCCGGCATGCTCACCGGCACGCCGTGGGAGACCCGCCGCGCGCCGCTGCTGGACGAACACCGCGCCGAGGTGCTCAAGGACGCCTAGCCCTCGACGTTTCCGCATCACCGACGACTGACCGACTGACCGACTGTCCGACTGACCGAAGGAGCGAGCCCGTGGCCAAGGCACTGCAAGGCATCCGCGTCCTGGAGATGACCATCGCCGTGGCAGGCCCCGTCTGCTGCCACATCCTGGGCGACATGGGCGCCGAGGTGATCAAGGTCGAGGAGCCGATGTCCCGCGCGCGGACGCCGATGCACCTCCCCAAGCCGATCGAGGGCGCCCCGGACCACCCCTACAACCGCGTGGTCAACTTCAACGAGCTGAACCGCAGCAAGAAGCTGCTCTCACTCAACGTCGCCAAGCCCGAAGGGCGCGAGATCTACCTGAAGCTCGCCGCGCAGTGCGACGTGATGGTGGAGAACTTCGCCCCCCGCGTCGTCGGCAACCTCGGCATCGACTACGAATCGGTGAAGAAGGTGAACCCGGGGATCATCTACGTCTCCATGCCGGCGTTCGGGAAGACCGGCCCGTACAAGGACCGCGGTTCGTACGGCCCCGGCATTGACGCGATGAGCGGCATCTCGCACCTCACCGGCTACCCGGAGGGGGCGCCGGGCAAGCCCGCCAACTTCTTCTGCGACCAGAACGCCGGCCTGCACGCCGCCTTCGCGATCCTCACCGCGCTCCGCCACAAGCGGCGCACCGGCGAAGGCCAGTACATCGAGATGTCGATGCTGGAGGGCGAGCTGCAGGCGGTCGCGCCGGCGATCATGGACGTGACGCTCAACGGCCGCGACGGCATGCGCGTCGGCAACAAGCACCACTGGTACGCGCCGCACGGGGTCTACCCCTGCGCGGGCGAGGACCGCTGGGCCGCGATCGCCGTGACCTCGGACGAGCAGTGGCAGGCGCTCTGCGGCGTCATGGGCCGCGCGGATCTGGCCGCGGACGCGCAGTACCGCGAGCAGGCCGGCCGCTACGCGCGGCAGGAGGTGCTGGACGAGGCGATCGCCGCGTGGACGAAGGGCCTCGCACCGTACGAGGTGCAGGAGCGCCTGCAGGCGGTGGGCGTCCCGGCCGGCGCGGTGCTCCAGGTGGACGAGTTGTTCACCGACCCCCAGCTCAAGCACCGCGGCAGCTTCGCGTGGGCCGACCACCCGGAGATCGGGCCGTTCCCGCACACGCGCACCGCGTGGCTCTCGCAGCAGGGCAACCACGGCGTGTCGCCGGCCGGCCCCACCTTCGGCAGCGGCAACGACCGCGTGCTGCGCGAACTCCTGAAGCTCAGCGACGCCGAGGTCGATGCCCTGGTGGAGGCGCAGGTGACCTCGTACGCGCCGGTTGGCGAGCCGCGGCCGCACTAGCCCGGCCCCGCCGGACGGTCCAGACACAGCGACGCGGCGGGGAAACCCGCCGCGTCGTCGTTGGTGCTCGCTCGGGACGCCGTCGCTAGACGGGCCAGAACACGTCGTTGGCCGCGCCCGCCGCCGCCGGCTGCTGCCGCCACGAGGCGGCCGCGCCCGCCGGGACCTCCCGCGGGGCGCCGTACAGGTTCGCCATTGGCAGCATCTCCGAGAGCGGGACGTTCAGGAAGTCGCAGACGGAGAGCAAGACCGAGAGCGGGATCTCGTTCCGGCCGTTCTCGTAGTTGGAGATCGAGGCCTGTGTCACCTCGGCGGCGAAGGCGATCTCCTCCTGAGAGATGTGCCGCTCCTCCCGCAGGAGCCGGAGCCGCGCGCCGACTTCCGCCCGAAGTTCGTGGGAAATGCGCTGACGAAACGACATAACTTCGCCTCCCCCCAGATCTGCTGTGAGGCGTACCCCCGTGTCGTCCATAACGTAGGGAATCCGCCGGGCGCCGTTTACGTATGGTATACGTACGAGAAGCGATCCCCGATACGTAACTGGAACAAAGTGCATTGACCCTCGACACGTCACGCCCCGCCGTCGCCCGCGCCGAGGTCGCGCGCCGCGTCTTCCGCCTGCTGGAGCAGGCCGCGGGAGACGCCTCGGTGGTCGCGGTCGCCCAGGGCGGCGCCCTCGCCGGGAAGACGCACCTCGCCGCGGCGACCGCCGCGGAGGCGCGCCGGCGCTCCTTCCGCGTGGCGGAGGTCGACGCGCGGCAGTCCAGCCTCTCGTTCTACGCGGTGGACCGCCTGACGCGGCAGCTGGGCGTCCGCAGCGAGGGCCAGACGGACGACCTCGCCCGGCTCCACGGTCTCCGGCTCGCCTGCCAGCGCGCGAGCGCCGGGCGCGCCGGCGTGGCGATCGTCGTCGACAACGCGGAGTGTCTCTCCAGCGGCGACGCCGAGGTGCTGCACGACCTCCTCGTCTCGCCCCCGGTGGGCTCGTTCTTCTGCCTGCTCACCGTCGGCACCAGCGCCGCCGCCCGGCGGACGACCGGCGACCTCACCGGGAACATCGGCCTCACGCGCGTGCGGCCGGAGTGGTTCCGGCTGGAGGCGCTGGCGGACGAGGACGTCGCGCAGATCGCGGAGGAGCGCCTGGCGCCCGGCCTGATGACCTACCGCTTCGTCCGCGACGTGCGCGCGCTCTCCAGCGGCATCACCGGCCACGCCGTCCAGATCCTGGAAGCCGTGGAGGCGCTGCCCCCCGCGGAGCGCGCCCACGTGATGACCGGGAGCGAGTTCATCGAGCAGGCGATCCAGCCGGGCGTGCTGGTGGACGACCTGGCCGCGCCGATCGTGGAACTGGGCGCGCAGCCGCTGCACATCGCCCGCGCGCTCGCGGTGCTCCGTGGACCCTCCACCCCGGAGGCGATCGCCACGCTGCTGCGGCTGCCCGTCCCGGACGTGGAGGTCGCGCTCGGGAGCCTCGAGGACCGTGGGCTGACCACGATGCGGGTGACGCCGACGGGGGACGCGCTGGCGTGGTTCGCGGTGCCCCTGCTCGCCGTCGCGATCCGCCGCGCGACGCCGCTGCTGCTGGCGCGCCTGCTGAACAACACCGCCGCCGAGATCCGCGAGCGCGAGGCGCTGGCCGGCGACGTCAGCGAGACGCTGGTCGCGCAGTACATGGCCGGGTCGCTGCCGCTCACGCCGCCTCGCGTCGACCGAGTGGTGAACGAAGCGCAGGACCTGGTTCGGCGCAGTCGCTATGCGGCGGCGCGGCGGCTGCTGGAGCACGCGATCGCGCGCGGCAGCGCCGACCCCGCGAACCCGCTGCCGCCCCGCGCCTTCACCGTGCTGTCTGAGGCGCTGTCGCGCTCCGGAGCCGCGACGGAGGCGAGCCGCGTGCTGGACGCCGCCGCCAGCGCGGAGCAACCCGCGGGCAGCGCGGCGGAGACGATGATCCGCCAGGCGCGCACGGCCGTGGCGCTGGGACGCGAGACGATCGCCATCAGCGTGCTGGAGGCGGGGCTGCGGCGCGAGGACCTGGACCAGCCGACCCGCGCGCGGCTCATGCTGGAGCTCGCGCGTCTCGTCATCATCAGCCACGACCCGGAGCGGGGACGCGCGCTGGGCAACGAGGCGTACGAGCTGGCCGGGCGCATGGGCGACCACCGGATGCAGACCGAGGCGGACATCTCGCTGCACATCAGCTACCTCTACGCCGGGCAGTCGCAGCGCGCGCTCGCCCACTGCCGGCGCGCCCTGATCAGCTCGAGCCACCCCGACGTGCCGGACGGCATCCGCGCCCGCGCGATGTCCGGCGTGGGCCACGCGATCCTCGACGCGATCACGCTCCCCCGCGGCCTCCACTGGCTGCGGCGCGCCCACCAGGCGGCGGAGGTCGCGGAGGACCTCGCGACAGCCTCGTGGACGAGCCAGCTGCTCGCCGAGGGGCTGATCGAGACCGCCTCATGGGACGAGGCCGCCCGCTGGACCGCGCGCGCCGTGCGCCTGGACACCAGCCTGCACCGCGACCGATCGCTGGAGCGGTCGCGCGCGCTGGACGCGCGGCTGCGCGCGCTGCGCGGAACGCTGGACCCGGCGTGGGCGGACGAGTCGCAGTTCCCGCACCCGGTGGACGGGGCCGACGGGCCGCCGGCGAGCGGCAGCGTGTGCCTCGCGCATGTCGAGCACGCGCTGCTGGCGGGGCGCCCGCGCGAGGCCCACTCGCTGATCCGGGAGACGCTGGCGCACCTGCGCGGCCCGAACCTGCGCGCGCGCGTGCTCGCGGTGGAACTGCTGCCCGCCGCCGTGGAGACGGCGTACGAGTTGCGCGACGTGGAAGTGGCGCGCGCCGCCGCCGACGAACTCGCCGGACTGGTGGACGCGGTCGGCGACGAACTGCGGCCGGCGACGCCGCTGCTGCGCTTCGCGCGCGCGCGCATCGCGGCGCTGGAGGGTGACTGGCGCCTCGCGGCCGGGGAGGCGGACACGGCAGGGCAGGAGCTCGCGCGCCTCGGCTACGAGTGGCGCGCCGCCAACGCCTTCGCCCTCGCCGGCGAGGCGTACGTGCACCTGAAGCAGCCGCAGGCGGAGGAACTGCTCACGCGCGCCTTCCGCACGTTCCGCGCGATCGGCGCGCAGCCGCGCCTCCTCGCGACGCGCGATCTGCTGCACGAGATCGGCAGCCGCGCGCCGCGCGCGCGCGAGTCATCCAGCGTGCTCACCGGTCGCCAGTGGGAGATCGCGCGGCTGGCGGCGGAGGGGCGCACGGACGCGGCGATCGGGGCGGCGCTCTCGATCAGCCGCCGCACCGTGACGACGCACATGCACCACGTGCTCGGGCGCCTCGAACTGACGTCGAGGCACCAGCTTGCGGACTGGTTCCGCGAGCACCCGGAGGTGGAGGCGCAGTAGCGCCCCCGTTACTCCTTCGCGCGCGCCAGCTGGTAGACGCTGTGGTGGTCGATGGTCGCGATCGGGCGACCGTCTCCCGTTTCCTGCATCACCTGGAAATGCACCACCTGGTTGCCGCCGCGCTCGTAGAACTCGGTGATCACGCCGCGCGTGACCAGCAGCTCGCCGTCGTACAGCGGGTTGTGGTGCCAGACGCTGCCCTGGAAGTGGATCGTGGTCGGGCAGTCGAAGTACGCCCCCAGCATGCCCACGGGGTTCGTCCACTGTCCCGCCGGCACGAGCTTGCGCCCGTCGCCGCCGTCGCGCGGGAACTCGGTCAGCGCCGCGGACGCGTCCAGGTTCGTCGTGTCGATCTGGCGCTCGTGGCGGAACAGCACACCGATCTGCGCCGGGTCGCCCAGCGGCACCTTCGTCGCGGGCAGCGGCGCGGGCGTCCCGTTCGGGATCGTCGGCATCGGGTCGTCGATGTTCAGGCGGCCCAGCGCGCGGGGCGCCTCGTCCGTCATGTTGCGCAGCGTGAAGGTGTTGTCCTCCGCGTTGACCACGAAGCGCGTGTCCTCGCCGGAGTAGATCGGGCGGCGGAACTGGTAGGACGCGGTGCCCTCGTGCAGCCAGTCGGTGCCCTGCTTCAGCATCTCCGCGGCGATGTGCTCATAGAGCGCGACGCCCGGCACGAAGCCACCGGCGAAGCCCAGCTTTCGCGCGGTCTCGTCGTCGTGGATGCCGGCGGCGGACAGGTTGCGCGGCTGCGCGATCCATTCACGCGTGTGGAACTGTGGCGACATGGGACGCTCCTCTGCACATCGGATGGACGAGGGGACGCGCATCCGCGCGCGCACGGTAGCGCGGGCCGGGAGCGCATTGGTATCACGCGATTCATATCACTCCTGCGGAACGTCTGCGGCGTGACGGACACGCCGAATCGCAACGAAGGCTTGATGCTTCGTCGCCCACACGCGAGCGCCGTCCAGCGTTCAATCGGTGATGGCTCCCGGTGTTCGGGACCGCAGGACTGGCCGACGCCAGTGGAACAGCAGGAGTACCCATGTCACTGTCTCGAAAACTCTCCGTGGCCGGTCTGTCGGCGGTCATGATGGTCGCGTTCGCGAGCGCGCTCTACGCCACCTCGGCGTCGGCGCAGCCGGCGCTGCCGTTCAAGGCGTACGGCTCCGGCCTGACTGCCGGGCAGACGGTCACGGCCGTGAAGGGCACGACCGAGATCGCGACGACCACGGTGGACGCGAGCGGCAACTGGGCGCTGGACATTCCCGCGTCCGCGGCGAACGCCGGTGACGCCATCGGGTTCCTGCTGAACGGCCAGCGCACGAACCAGACGATCACGTTCCAGAGCGGCCAGTTCGTGGCGCCTCCGGGCCTGTCGCTGACCGTGGCCGCCGGTGGCACCGGCACGCCGACCCCGGGCCCCGCCCCGACCGGCAACGCCGGCCTGCTGGGCCAGTCCACGAGCAACCTGCCGATGATGCTCGCGCTCGGCTCGATGGCGCTCGTCCTCGCCGCCGGCGCCCGCGCCATGACGCGCGCCCGCTAGCTGACGGTCCGCCGGGCCGTCCTCGACGCCCCCTGCGGGCGGGCGAGGGCGGGACCGGCGGGGCGGTGCTCTCCAACAGCGCCGCACGCGGCCAGCCGATGACCTCGGCTGGCCGCTTCGTGTGCGCATCGCTGGCAGGCCGGGGGTGCGCGCGATAAGGTTGATCTCAGGCGTTCCCACTGACGCAGCGAACGAGGACCACATGGTCGGTGCCATGCCGCGCGCTCAACACGCCGTCCGGAGCGGGCTCCGCCGTTTCCCCATCGTGGCCGGGATCATCGCCGCGGCGCTCCTCGCCGGCGGGTGCAGCGGGAGCAAGCCGCAGGACGTGGTGATCCGGCCGGCCGGCACCGTGGAGACCGCGACGGCGACGGCTTCGAGCACGGCTGCGCCGGGAGCGGCCTCGCCCACGGAGACCGGGACGCCACTCCCCACCGGCCAGCCGGGCACGGTGGTGACGAACGTGAAGGACCTCGTCTCGAAGTACGGCTACCCGCCGGGCACCAACTTCGCCACGATCCGCATCCCCACCCTGGGTGTGGACGCGCGCGTGGGCGCGCGCACGGTCGGTCGCGATGCGGTCATGCCCGCGCCGGCCGGCCCCGCGGACGTCGTCTGGTACGACATGGGGCTGTGGGACGGGATGGGCGGCAGCCCCGGAGGCGGCCAGAACGCCGTGTTCTCCGGCCACGTGGACTACGCCGACCGCGTGCCCTACGCCAACGTGTCCTACCGCGGCCAGGGCGTCTTCTCGCAGCTCCACCTGCTCTCGCAGGGCGACATCATCAAGATCGACTACCGCGGCCAAACGCTCCGCTACAAGGTGGAGTGGCGGAAGCAGTTGACCTCCGGCGGCAACACGGACTGGGCGGGGATCTGGTCCTCCAACACCGGCTCCGACGCGATCACGCTCTACACCTGCGGCGGGGAGTTCGACTTCCAGACGCGCGAGTACGAAGACCGCGTGATCGTCCGCGCCGTCCGCCTCTAGCCCGCGCCCCCTCGCCATTCGCCCGAGCCTCGAGGCCGCGGAGACGCGCGCCGCCGACGCGCCGCGCTCGGGCGGGGAGCGACGGGCGGGACTGCGGGCGACGGGACGGTGTGATGGCGGAGAGGGTGGGATTCGAACCCACGAACGGGCGGTAGCCCGTTACACGCTTTCCAGGCGAGCCTGTTCAACCACTCCAGCACCTCTCCGCGAGGTGGGCGGCCCGGCCGTGCCTCGAATCAGGCGACGGCGCTGCGGGCGGAGTCTGCCAGTCAGTCTTCCGGACGCCTTCGCGGTCCGGTCCGCCGCGATTCCCGGGCGGGCCCGGGGGAGTCGTGGCGGAGAGGGCGGGATTCGAACCCGCGAAACTTGCGTTTACTCGTTTTCGAGACGAGCGCCTTCAACCACTCGGCCACCTCTCCGTCGGCCAGTGTATCCGGCGGAGCCGTCTCGGGACAGTCGAGGAACACCCTGAGATGGGGGCGAAGCCCCCGGGTGCTGCTACGGGCGCTGGGCGCGGCGGTGGTACTCCTGCATGAGCTCGCGCTCGGCGGCGTCACGCTCGGCGCGCCCCTCGCGGAAGCCCTCGGCGACGCTCTCACGCGCTTCGACCAGCTTCACGCGCAGCCGCGCGGCCGGGCCGCGGGCGGGCTCGGGGAGGCGCTCGATCACCGCGGGGTCGTCGATGAGCCGGCGGGCCGCGGCGTACGCCCCGGCCGCGGCGCCGGTGGTGAGCAGGAAGGTCACGAGGCGCATGGGCAGCCTCCTTCGGCTACTCGGTGGGCTGGGACTTGGGCGGCCTGGCTACTCGCCGCGATTGCCGCCGACGCGGTTGCGCAGGCCGGCCACGGTGGCGACGCCCCGGCGCACGCCTCGACCGATCGAGACGACGCGGATGAGGGGGTGCACCGCCGTGTCCGCGACGAACTCCGTGCTGCCGCGGACGTTCTGGGCGGTCTTCTGCACTTCCACCAGCGTGGGACGGATCGGGTCGTTGATCAGTTCCTGCAAGGAAGCCTGCAGCGCCCTGACGGCGAACCACACCCCGAAGGCGGCGACGCACATCGCGAGCATGAGCAGGATGCCCATGATCCCGTACGCGATGATCACGATGTCGCGCAGAGTGTCGAGACTCATGAGCCGGTGCCCCCTCCAACCGCCGAGGACCTCGCGATCGCGCGAGGGACGGGCCGCCCCTTCATCCTAGCCCTCGGCCGTCGCCTCGTACAACGCTGCGAAGCGACCGAGGATCGGGCGTCTCAGCGCGCCCCACGCTCGATCGTGCCGCCGCCCACGACTTCCGTGCCGCGGTACAGCACCAGCGCCTGTCCCGGCGCGGCCGCCCGGACCGGCCGTGCGAACTCCACCGTGAACCGGCCGCTCCCCGGATCGGCGGGGCCGGTCGAGGCCTCCTCGTACGCCGCGACCCAGGCCTCCGCGGCCTCCGCGTGGTAGCGCACACGCGCGGTCAGCCGCTCGCCCACCGGCGGCGCGCCGGCCACCCAGCGCGGGGCGGACACCTCCACCGTGCGCGAGGAGAGCGCCTCCTCGTCGCCGACGACGACCACGTTGCGCTGCACATCGATCGCGGTGACGAAGCGCCGCTCGGGCCCGGGCACGCCGAGGCCCCGGCGCTGCCCGACGGTGAAGCGCTGGATGCCGGCGTGCGCGCCCACCGGCGTGCCGTCGGTCAGCTCGATCACGCCGGGCGTGCCATGCACGCCGCGCGACTCCACCAGCGCGCGGTAGTCACCGCCGGGGACGAAGCAGATGTCGACGCTGTCCGGCTTGTCCGCGAGCGGCAGGCCGAGCGCCCGCGCCACCTCGCGCGTCTCGCGCTTCGTCATGCCGCCAAGCGGGAACATCGTCCGCGCGAGCGCGTCCTGCCCCAGCGTGTAGAGGACGTAGGACTGGTCCTTGTCGTCGTCCACGGCGCGGTGCAGCCGGTAGGCGCCCGCCTCCCCATCCTCGCCCTCGTCGCGCTCGATGCGCGCGTAGTGGCCGGTGGCGAGTCGGTCGACGCCCATGGCGATCGCGCGGTCGAGGAGCGTGGAGAACTTCACCTTCTCGTTGCACGCGAGGCACGGGTTCGGCGTCCGCCCGCTGGCGTACGCGTCCACGAACGTGGAGATCACGTCCCGGTC
>JBFWQJ010000017.1:0-22127 GCA_050249515.1 Dehalococcoidia bacterium
ATGTGCGCCGCCTCCACCGGCGGCTCCACCAACGTGGTGCTGCACCTGCTCGCGATCGCGCACGAGGCCGGCATCGCGCTCGACATCGATGACTTCGACCGCATCTCGGAGCGGACGCCGCTGATCGGCGACCTGCGCCCGGGCGGCCGCTACGTGGCGCTGGACTGGGACCGCGCCGGTGGCACGCCCGTCCTCGCGAAGCGGCTGCTGGATGCCGGCCTGCTGCACGGCGACGTGCGCACCGTCACCGGCAAGACGATCGGCGAGGAGGCCGCGACCGCGGAGGAGACGCCCGGCCAGGACGTGATCCTGCCGATCGAGCGGGCGATCAAGCCGACCGGCGGCCTCGTCATCCTGAAGGGCTCGCTCGCCCCGGAGGGCGCCGTGATCAAGGTCACGGGCCACGAGCGGCCGACGCACACCGGTCCCGCGCGCGTCTTCGAGTCCGAGGAGGACGCGATGCACGCGGTGCTGGACCACAAGATCGTCCCGGGCGACGTGGTGGTGATCCGCAACGAGGGCCCGAAGGGCGGCCCCGGCATGCGCGAGATGCTCGGCGTGACGGCGGCGCTCGTCGGCGAGGGCCTCGGCGAGACGGTGGCGCTGCTGACGGACGGGCGCTTCTCCGGCGCCACGCGCGGCTTCATGATCGGCCACGTCGCGCCCGAGGCGGCCGTGGGTGGGCCGATCGGCGTGGTGCAGGAGGGCGACACGATCGTCCTGGACGTCCCCAACCGCAAGATCGACCTCGACGTCCCGGCGGACGAGATCGCGCGCCGGCAGGCCGCGTACCAGCCCCGCCCGACGATGTACCCGACGGGCGTCTTCGCGAAGTACGCGCGCCTCGTCTCCGGCGCGGAGCGCGGCGCGGTCACGCACTAGCCGCTGCCAGGAACGAGGATCACCGATGCGAGGGCCGTCGCCGGCGCGACCGTGGGGCGGCCCCACGATCGCATCGCATCCCCCCTCGCCACGCCGCCGTCCGCTGCCGGCCGATCGAGGGACTCGATGATCCTCGTCGCGGGAGCCAGCGGGTTCGTGGGGAGCGCGCTGCTCCCCGCGCTGCTCGCGTCGCGGGAGGGCGCCGCACCGCGCCCCGTCCGCGCCCTCGTGCGCCGCGAGTTCGACGCGGTCCGCCTCCGCGCGCAGGGCGTCGAGGCGGTGACGGGCGACCTCGTCGACGGCCGCGGGCTGGACGCCGCGATGCGCGGTGTGAAGACGCTGGTCTACCTCGTCCACACGCTGGACCGCAGCGGCGACGTGGTCGCGAACGACCTGCTGGCGGTGCAGAACGCGCTGATCGCCGCGCGCGCCGCCGGGGTCCAGCGCGTCATCTACCTCGGCCACGTCGGCGCGTCCGAGGATGCGCCCGCGCAGCACCTGGTCGCGCGCTGGGCGACGGAGCTGGCGGTGCGCCAGTCGCGCCTCGCGTGGGCGGTGCTGCGCGCCCCGCTGATCGTGGGCGCGGGCGGCACCGTGTTCGAGCTGATCCGCCGCACCGTGGACCGCTCGCCCGTCGTCCCGCTGTTCCGCTGGCGCCGCACGGAGATCGAGCCCGTCGCGCTCGCCGACGTCATCGAGGCGCTCGTCACGACGATCGATGACACGAGCGTGGTGGAGCGGTCGTTCGACATCACCGGCCCGGAGCGCATGACGTGCGCGGACGCCGTGAAGGGCTGGGCGCGCGCCGCCGGCAAGCACCGCGTGTTCGTGCCGCTGCCCGGCTGGGGCGAGCCCTTCGAGGAGCAACTGGCGTGGAGCCTGGTGCGGCTGCCGCGCCGGGAGACGCGCCTGCTGCTGGAGACGCTGCGCGCCCGCCAGGTCTGTGCGGACCCCTCGCGCCGGTTCCCCCTCGGCCGCCGCCCCGTGAGCTACGAGGCGGCCGTGCAGGCGGTGCTCGCCGGGCGCGCCTGACCCGGACACGCGCGACGCCCCGGCGACGAGCGGGGGAGGCTCGACGCCGGGGCGCCTCGAGGTTGCCGGTCGGCCGCTAGTTGCTGGCGGGGCGCACCAGCGTCAGCGCGGTCACGCCGGTGAAGCCGTTCGGGAACGCGTTGCGGAACGAGTCGTTCACGAAGCCGCCGTTGACGATGAAGAGCTGGAACTGCCCGTCCGTCTGCTGCTGCGCCCACACGCCGTTCGCGCCCGCCGCCACCATCGCGTCCTCCAGCTGCGCGATGCTGCCGCCGTTGAACACGACCTGCGCGAGCCCGCTCGCCGAGAACACCGGCGTCGAGGAGAACGTGCCGGCCCCCGGCGTCGCCGTCGCGGTGGCGGTCCCCGTCGGGGTCGCGGTGCCCGTCGCGGTGCCCGTGGCCGTGCCGGTCGCGGTCGCCGTCGCGGTACCGGTGGCCGTGCCCGTCGCCGTCGCGGTGCCGGTCGCGGTGCCGGTGGCGGTCGCGGTGGCCGTCCCTGTCTCGGTCGCCGTTGCCGTGGCCGTCTGGGCTTGCGCCTCGGGGGCCCCGGTGAGCAGCGACACCGTCAGCAGTGCCAGTGCGCCCAGCGCCATCAGCGCGCCCAGCGTGCGGGTGCGAACCATCATGAACATGCTCCTTCATCCCGCCGCGGGGCGGTCATGCGTCCGAATCGACACGGGTTGAACGGAGCGCAGCCTCCCCCGTTCGCCGCGACGAGCGCGCGAACCTCGGCGACCCGCCGAATGCAACGGTGTTGCGATTGGTCTGCGAGGGGCGGTGGGAGGACGTTAGGGACGGAGTTGGATAGGGCGCTCCCTGAAGTAGCGAAGCGCAGCGTCCTCATCGTTCACGACGCCCGAACGCCGCTTGAACATCCGGTTCGCGGTCTGCTTTGGGAGGCGGCTAGCACACATGATCAGTGCCTTCTGGAGCGGAGGCGGGAGACTCTTGTGAAACCCCGCTTGGACGGACTCGCAGGACGCCTCCGTTCCGCGCCGGGCCAGCGCCCCGACTGCGGCAGATCGAACCAACCAGTTCTCGTTCGGATCGCATCCGACCTGCGTCAGAAACGCCTCGCACTCCCCGTGCAGTCGCGGGCTATGCCCCTCCAAGGCCGCGATGTAGTGCGACCTCGTCCACGGCAACATCCTGCCGTAGTCGCCGCGGAGGAATCCGAGGAGCCGCCTCCGAACCTTTGTCCGGTGTACATACCTGCGGAGGTAGAGGGCGAAGATGTCTGCCGCCCAAGGCATTGCTTCCAATCGGTGCAGCACTTCGTCGATCGCATAGTCCACTCCCGTCTTTCGGAACTGGTTCACATGCTTTCGGAAGTGTCGTTCGTTGAAGTCATCCAGGAGCACGTTCGCGTCGAACGCCTTGATCAGAGCGTCGACCGCGAGTCCCTTGATTCCGAACTCAATGCCAAGGTCGATGTGCCCGAGCACACTGACGTCGGCGTCCAAGAGCGCCTCCGCGTCATCAACGGGCAGAATCGTGGATTTCACCTCTGAGGGAGTCAGATGAACTGCGTTCGCCGCCTCCCAGAACGCGAGCATTACTCGTCGAGCCTCCAGCAAGGACTCGCAGAAGACGAAGTAGTCATCCATGTAGCGAAGAACTTCGCGACGAGGACTCCAGAGCATCTGATCGATCTTCAGGAGGAGGCCGTTCGCGAGTACCGCGGAGGGATCGAACTGCTGGGGGATGCCTCGCGATGGACCGGAGGGGCCGCTCCAGCAACCGAGCAGGCGGATCTCTAGCACCTCACACAGGTAGGGCGATAGGCCCCACTCCTGGGCAGCGTTGGCTAGTTCGTGGTGCCCGATGTTGTGGAAGTAGCCCGCGATATCAGACTTAACGACGTACTTGAAGCGCTTCGTCGCGAGGCGACCCCGCACACGCTGCTGGAACTTCACCCACGCGCGCGGCCCCGACTGCAGGAAGCGTCGCCCCCCTCGATCGAGGCGGACGGAGTAGACGGAGTTCCCCTGAGATTCGATGCGCTGTTCGATCTTCTCGGCGCACCGATCCGCGAGAGCTTGGTAGATAACCCGATCACGGAACGCCATCCATCCCCCGCCGGGCCGAACCCCGAACGGCTCCCGGCTTCGCCCGACTGCCACGATAGGTACCGCGTGGTACTCATCGAGATCGATGGAAGCGATCTCGGCCTCGGTCGCAGCCCTATCTGCCCGGAACTCACGAAACTGTGTGGGATCGCGCGCCCAGTCATCCCACAAGTCCTCGGCCACGTGCGCCATCGCGGTAGCGATATCGAGGTGCTTCCCGGCTAGGTTCTTCTTGGCGGCCATTGGGACTCCGCCACGAGACTAAGCGCATAACGTCCGTGCGTACTAGTCCCTACCCCTCCACCACCGCCAGCCGCCCCGTGCGGACGTCGTACGTGAAGCCGAGGACTTCGTACTCGGGCGGGAAGTAGGGGCTCGCGCGGAGGGCGGCGACGTCGTCGCGGACGGACTGCTCGAGGTCCTCGAAGGGGAGGAAGCCGAAGGTGGCGCGTGTGCCGGCGACCTCCGCGACGCGCTGGCGGAGCTCTTCGTCGGAGCGGCCGAAGAGGCCGCAGTCGGAGTGGTGGATGATCACGCAGGCGCGCGTGCCCAGCAGCGCGGCGGAGAGCGAGAGCGAGCGCACGGCATCCTCGGTCACGCGGCCTCCCGCGTTGCGGATCACGTGCGCGTCGCCCAGCGACAGGCCGAGGACGCCCTGCGCGGTGTAGCGGCTGTCCATGCAGGTGAGGATCGCCAGCTTCTTGATGGGCCGCAGCTGCAGGTCCGCGGCGTCGAAGCCGGCGCGGTAGGCCTCGTTCGCGGCGAGCAGGTCATCGGTCAGGGACACGGGCGCTCTTTCTAGCGCGGGCAGTGCGTGCTCCCGCGCGGACGATGTGCCGGTCTGTGATTGGCGTCAGTTGCCGAGGACGGCGCGCCACGCGGCATCGCCGAACCCGCCGTCCAGGTGGATCGTCTGCCCCACGAGCATTGGCGTCTCGTCGCTCGCGACCCACGCGACGGCCGCGGCGATGTCGTCGGGCTGCACGTTGCGGCCCACCGGGACGTGGGGGCGGACGCGGTCGCTCACCTCGGAGCGGTAGGAGTGCTCACCCTCGGAGCCCTCCACCCAGCCGGCGGAGACGGCGTTCACGCGGATGCCTCGAGGCGCCAGTTCCACGGCCATGTACATGGTGAGGCTGGAGAGCGCGGCCTTCGTCACGCCCACGGCGGAGTAGTCCGGCATGTAGTGGAAGGCCCCGGGCGAGAGCAGGTTCACGATCGCCCCGCCGCCGCGCGCCTCCATCATGGGCGCGGCGAACTGGATCGCCTGCCACGGGCCGAACACGTTGACGTCCATCGTGCGGTGCAGGTGGCCCGTCTTCTGATCGATCGCCGGACGCGGCCGCTCCAGTCCGCGCGCGGCGTTGTTGACGAGGATGTCCAGGCCGCCCGACGCGCGCACGCGCTCGAACACCTCGTGCAGCGCGTCCATGTCGCCCACGTCGCCGGGGACGATCTCCGCCTCCACGCCCAGCGAACGGCACGCCTCCGCGGTGGCCTCGGCCGCATCCGCGGAGCGCGCGTAGTTCACGACGATGTGCACGCCCTCCGCCGCGAGGCGCAGCGCGATGGCGCGTCCGATGCCGCGGCTGCCGCCGAGGATCACCGCGCGCTTGCCGGAGAGCGACTGGTACACGGCCATGGCCCGCAGTCTAGGACGACTCGTGACGTTCCGCGAGCGGCGGGTGGCTTAACGCCGCTCCGCCATGGCCACCGTGTGCTGGCGGCCCTGCTTCACCTTCTCGTAGTTGCCGAAGACCTCCTCGAAGGTGCGCTCGATGAAGCGGCGCATCCCGGAGATCGTCACCACGTAGAGGCGCCCGCCGGGGTTGAGGTGCGCGTGGGCGTCCGCGATCAGCAGCGTCAGCAGCTCGTTCCCCACCTTCGCGGGCAGGTTCGACAGGACGAGGTCGAAGCGCTGCTCCGCGGGGACGCCCGCGAACCCGTTGGAGAGCAGGACGTGGGCGTTCGTGACGCCGTTCGCCTCCGCGTTGGCGCGCGCGTACTCCACGGCCACGAAGTCGCGGTCGACCATCCACGTCTCACCCTGCGGCGCGAGGCGCGCGAGCGTCAGTCCGATCGGCCCGTAGCCGCAGCCGAGGTCGAAGCAGTCCGCGTCCGGCGCCACCTCCACCGCGTCCAGGAGCAGCGCGGTGCCCTCGTCGATCTCGCGGGGCGAGAACAGGCCCCAGGTCGCGCGGAAGCGGAGCGCCTGGCCGCGCACGGTCGCCTCGAACGCGGTGTCCTCGCGGTACGCCCGCACGCGCTCGGCGAGCGGCGCGGGCTCCTCGACGCGGCGGCGCGGGCTCACGAGGCGGGCGGCGGGGGCGGCGCGGGTTGGAGCGTGGCGGGGCCGGTGGCCGGGGGGATGAGCACGCCCACGGCCCACTCGTAGCCGTCCGGGTCGCGCACCAGCACCTCGCGCCAGCCGTGGCCCTTGTCCGTGGGCGGCACGGACACCTCGGCG
This sequence comes from Dehalococcoidia bacterium, assembly GCA_050249515.1. GTDB lineage: Bacteria > Chloroflexota > Dehalococcoidia > UBA2979 > UBA2979 > SHYQ01. The sequence goes on from JBFWQJ010000017.1 coordinate 6,453, forward strand.
CGCGCGGTGAGCGCCCGCTGGTACACGGCGTCCGGGTCCACGCCCAGCACGCGGATCTGCGCGCCCACGCCCCTCGGCGCGTCCGAGGCGAGCACGGGCGTCCACGGGTGGGTGTCGTGCGTGTGGTCGGCGTGCAGCATCACCTCGGCCGGCCCGAAGCGCACGGCGGCGAAGTCGATGTCGCGGTAGTGGACCTCGGCGCCCAGCACGTCACGGTAGAAGGCGATGGAGCGCTCGGTGTCGCGGACGATCAGGTTGAGCGAGAGCGCCGGGAGCAGGGCGCCGTATCGGAAGCCCGGCATCCACGGCACCATGCCGTCCGGGCGCAGCTTCGTCCCCATCGCGTGTCCTCGTCCCCTCCGCGCCGGCGCGGTGCGGGACGAGGATACCCGCCTCGCCCGTCTTACGCCTCGCCGCCGGAGGGCATCGTCTCCAGCTGGCGCAGCGCGCGCACCTGCCCGGCGTGGTCACGGTCGTGGTTGACGAGGATCTGGAGGTAGCGCAGCGGCGTCCTCGTCGACCCGTCCGGGCGGGGGATCTCGATGGCGAGGTCGGCGTCCGTCATGCGGCGGAGCAGCGCCTCCGTGGGGCGTCGCGCCTGCGCGATCCATTCGAGGAGCAGCGCCGGCGTCGTCAGGTGGGCGGGGCGCTCCCGCGGCGGGTCCGTGGTCACTTCGCGCCCGTCCAGCGCCTGGTCGATGGTGCGGCGGAACCGGTCCTCGGTGAGGCCGACGTGCCACAGCACCTGGAGGATCGACCAGTGGTCCTCGTCGGAGTCGTCCTGTGCGACGGGCTTGTGCTCGAACTCCTCCTGGGTGACGCCGTCCAGCGCCTCCAGCAGCTCGGCCCGCGCCTCGTCCAGCTCCTGCTTGATGTCGTCGATCGCGCTCATAAGTGTGCTCCCACGCCGAGGATACCCCGGCGCGGGCATGTGCACCCCCGCCGATTCGCGTACGCGACCGGGCCGAACGTCCCGGTTAGTCCTCCACCAGGCGGCGCAGCAGCGCGCGCAGCCGGGGGGAACGCTCGATCTCCGCGCGGAGCGCGGCGAACTCCCGTTCGTTCACCATGAGCGGCCGCTGCTCCACGTGCCCGTGCTCGTCGTACGCGGCGAAGCGGATCGCCATCTGGCCCTTGCGGTCGCCCAGCTCGTAGTGGAGCAACTGGATCGAGGGGGCATGCAGCCCACCCTCGATCGCGGCCTCCTCCAGGACCAGGCCGCTGCCCCAGGGCAGCGTGAACGCTCGTGGAATGCGACGTGCGGGCACGGCCAACCTCCAGTCATCGCTCCTTGCGAGGGCCGGATGGTACGCCGCGCGGGCAAGCGCGTTCGTGAAGCGCGGTACGTGCGGGGCGCGGGCGGTGTGCTACGAGGCGGGACGCGTGACGTGCCGGAGGCAGGTGCGCTACGCGCGCGCGCCGCGCTCCGCGACCTTCGAACAGGCCGTGGCGAGGCGCTTCGCGGCCTCCACCAGGTCCTCCTGTCCCACCCACGAGAACGCGAGGCGCATGTGGTCGCCCGGGTCCACGCGGTCGGGGAAGAAGCCGTAGCCGGCGGCGGCGATCAGGCCCTCCGCGATCGCGGCCTGCTGCACCTCGCGCCCGTCCAGGCCGCCCTGCAGCTCCACCCAGAGGAAGAAGCCGCCATGCGGGCGGCGGAACTTCACGTAGGGCTCGCAGTGGTCGCGCAGGGCGTCGCAGAGCGTGTCCAGCTTCGCCAGGTAGACCTTCCGCATCGACTCGATGTGGCGGTCCAGGTTCCCGTCCTTGCAGAACTCGAAGAGCATCTTCTGCAGCAGCGGGCTGTTGCCCATCTCGAAGCGGACGCGCGTCACGCGGTCGAGCACCTCGGGCGTGGCGTGGATCCAGCCGACGCGCAGGCCGGTCGCGATGATCTTGGAGAACGTCCCCACGGTGATGACCCCGTGGCACTCGGAGAGCGAGGACAGTGCCGGAGGGCGGTCCCAGCCCGGGAAGTACAGCTCCCCGTACGCGTCGTCGTCCAGCACGAACGCGCTGTGACGCGCGGCGATGCGGATCAGCTCCTCGCGCCGCTCCAGCGAGAGCGTCACGCCCATCGGGTTGTGGAAGTTGCTGATCGTGTAGATGAGCTTGACGCGCTTGCCCTGCGCCTTCAGCTGCTCGATCAGCGGTTCCAGGTCCTGGACCAGCATGCCGTTGTTGTCCATGCCGATCGGGACGATCTCCGCGGAGTGGCCGCGGAAGGTGCGGAGCGTGCCGGAGAAGGTGGGGGCCTCCGTGATGATCACGTCGCCCGGGGTGATGAACGCGGAGCAGATCTGGTCGATCGCGCCGGCGGAGCCGTTGGTCAGCAGGAAGTACTCCGGCCCCACCTGGAACCCGCGGTCGCGCGTATAGCGCGCCGCCAGCTCCGCGCGCAGCGGCTCATAGCCCTCGGGGCCGCCGTAGCGCAGCGGGCTGTCGTCCAGCGCGTCCGTGTCCACCGCGCGCGCCATCGCCTCGGCGAGTGCGATGCGGGGGAGGGTGGTGGGGTCGGGGATGCCACCGCCGAGGGTGATCGGCGGGACGACGGACTGGATGGACGTCGCCATGCCCCAGTCGGTGGCGGAGCCCGTGGTGAGGTACTTCGCGGCGGCGCTGGTCAGCGTGTCGAGGTCGCGCCCCGCCCAGAGCTTCGCGATCTCGTCGGCAAGCGTACGAGTCGATTCGGCCGTCACGAGTCCCGTCCTTTGACTCCGGATGTCCCCGCCGGAATCCGCCCATCCTATGTCGTGTGATATCGCCCGGCAACAGTGGCATTCGCCCACATCCGGGGCATCTCGCACCCCCGCCTCAGGCGCGCGAGGGGGCGACGTCCGCGGCCGCCTCCACGAGCCCGTCCACGAACGCGGCGATGGCCACTTTCAGCTCCTCCGGGGGGAGCAGAGAGAACACCAGGCGGATGCGATCCTCGCCCCCACCGTTGGCGTAGTAGCCCGTCCCGGGGGTCACGGCGACGCCGTGGCGCGCGGCGGCGGCCGTCACCGCCTGCGCGTCCAGTCCGGGGGCGAGCTTCAGCCAGTGGAAGAACCCGCCCGCGGACTTGCGGAAGGAGACGTACGGCTCCGCGAGGTCCACGAGCATGGCCGCGCTCACGTCGCGCCGCTCGCGGTACATGTCCTGCAGCATCTTCACGTGCGGGTCGTACGCGCCGGACTGGAGGTACTTCAGGATCGTGCGATGGAGGAAGGACGAGCCGCCGTTGTCGAAGCGCGCGAACGCCAGGCGCTTCACGATCTCCGGCTGCGCCACCACCCAGCCGACGCGCAACCCGGTGGCGATCGTCTTGGAGAACGTGCCGCAGCGCATGATCCCTCGACCGCGCGCGATCGAGAACAGCGACGCGGGTGGCGGGCCGTCCAGGTCGATGCCGGTGTAGGCGTCGTCCTCGAGGATCAGCACGCCGTGCGCCTGCGCGATGCGGACGAGCGCCTCGCGACGCTCCAGCGGGAGCGTGCTGCCGGTCGGGTTGTCGTAGTTCGCGGTGATGTAGATGAGCTTCGCCTGGTGACCGGACATCCGGCGCGTCTCCAGCACGCGCTCCAGCGCGGACATGTTCATCCCGTCGTCGTCCTGCGGGACGTCGATGACCACGCCGCCGCGGGCGCGGAACGTGCGGATCGCGCCCGGGTACGTGGGCGCGCCCGCGACCACCACGTCGCCCGGAGCGATGAAGGCCGCAGCGATGTTGTCGATGCCCTGCGCGCTCCCGGCGGTGAGCGTGACGTGGGCGGAGGTCACCTCCAGCCCGGTCTCCGCGGCCTGGCGTGCGGCGATCCACGCGCGGAGCGGCTCGTAGCCCATCGACCCGCCGTAGGTGAGGGCGCCGCCCGGGTCCTCCGCCAGCGCCTCGCGCGCAGCGTCCGCCAGCGCCTCCCACGGCAGGGTCGCGTGGTCCGGGACGCCGGCGTTCAGGTCGAACGGGAGCGGGGAGAGCGAGGTGGGCGGCGGGAGGCGTCGAATGGCGGGCGCGAGGAGCGCCTCGATCGCAGCGTCGGTAAAGCCGTCCCCCGTGTCACTCATGGTTCGCAAGCCTACGTGCGCCGCCAGTGCAGGACAAGGGTCGCGAGGCCCCGGGGCCGCTCATGTCTGGGACGGGGCGTCCTCGGCACGGTCGATGCCGTAGCGCTGGTAGAAATGGTAGGCCGCGCAGGGCTCGCAGATGCCGTGGCTGACCGGTCCCGGCGCCCGCTCCAGCCAGTCCGGGATGAACACCCACTCCCGCAGCGCGCCCCGCAGCCGCCGGAAGCGCCGGCAGTGGGCGCACGACACGACGAGGCCCTCGGACAGGTACTCCTCCACGAGTGGGGAGACGGCAGGGCGGGGGTCCCACTGCTCCTGGAGCAGCGGTGAGTGGATGTAGAGGAACCCCTCCACCTCCGCGTCCTCGTCCGGCGCCAGCGGGAACAGCGCCAGCCGGAGCAGGCGGTACTCGGTCGGCCCGGAGCACTCGTAGGTGTGCGTCCACGGCTGCCGCTCCCGGGCGGCGCGCTCCACACCCATCGCGTAAAACGGCGAGAGCGCGTCCGGGATCGCCTCGAGGATCGAGCGGCCGAGCGGCCAGTCCCGCACGACTGTCGTCCCGCCGTTCTCGGCGGCGAAGCGCTCCCAGCCCGCGTTCGTGTACGCCAGCCGGTGGTCGGCCCACACGCCCACCACCGTGCTCCCGTCCTCCTCGAGGGCGTCGAGGTCGAACCCACGCAGCAGGTGGCGGAAGTCCTCGTCGAGTTGCACGCTACCTCGTTTCCACGCTCGTCATTTCGTATAGCACGGCTTCCGCACGAGGGGAGTGCGGGACAACCCGGCCCGGCGCGCGCGATACTCAGCCGGCGCCCGTACCGGAGGCCGCAGGAGGTCACATGCCCGACCCGATCGTCGTCGTCACCGTGGAGGGGGGCGTGGGACGCCTCCGCCTGAACCGCCCCGAGAAGCGCAACGCGATCAACGTCGCGCTCTCGCGGGCGCTCGCGGAGGGGATGGAGCGCCTCGATGCCGACCCGGCGGTCGGCGTGATCGTCATCGAGGGCACGGACGGCGCGTTCTGCGCCGGGGCGGACATGGAGGAGGCGCTGTCCTCCGAGGACCAGCACACGATCCACGCCGCCGGCCCGGACCGCGTGACCCGCCGCGTCGAGGCGTCCGAGAAGCCGGTGATCGCCGCCATCGACGGCCCGGCGTACGGCGCCGGCGCGCTGCTGGCGTGCGCCTGCGACATCCGCGTCGTCTCCGACCGCACGCGCTTCCGGTTCCCCGGTGCGGAGTACGGCCTGGTCGTCGGCGCGGTCGTGCTGCCCCGGCTCGTCGGGCCGGCGCTGGCGAAGGAGCTGATCTTCACCTCCCGCGTGGTCGAGGCCGAGGAGGCCGTGCGCATCGGCCTCGCGAACCGCGCGGTGCCGGCCGAGGAGCACGCCGCCGTCGTGGACGAGATGGCGCGGACGATCGCCGCCGCCTCCCCGCTCGCGCTCCGCTGGTCGAAGGCCACGATCAACGCCGCCGTCAGCGGCGCGGACGCCGATGCGCTGGAGCGGCAGGCCGACCTGCTGCTGCGCGGCGGCGAGGACCACGTCCGCCGCTTCACCATCGCCACCCAGCGCGTCACCGGGCGCGGCGCCTCGCGTTGACCGGCGCCTCGCCCGACCCGCGCTCGGCCCCCGGCTTCGATGTCGCCGCGGACCTCGCGGCGAGCGTCGTCGCGGGGCTCGCCGCGAGGGGGCTCATGCTGGCGACCGCCGAGGCGAGCGTGGGGGGCATGATCGGGCACCTGCTCACCAACGTCCCGGGCGCCTCGCGCTGCTTCATCGGGGGGATCGCCCCGTACGCGCGCGGCCCGAAGACCGACCTGCTGCACGTGGACGGCGCGATGCTCACGGCGGAGGGCTCCGTCAGCGCGCCCGCCGCGGCGGCGCTCGCCCGCGGTGCGCGCGAGGCGATGCGCGCGGACGTGGCGATCGCGGAGACGGGCGTGGCCAGTGAGACCGGCAACCCGCTCCGCCCGGGCGGCATGTACTTCGTGGCGATCGCCGCGCCGGACTTCGAGCGGGTGATGCGCTGCCAGTTCGCCGGCACGCGCGCGGAGAACAAGCGGCAGGCGAGCGAGGCCGCGCTGCGGCTGGTGCTCGACTACCTCGACGAGTCGTCCGGTGAAACGCGGGCGGCGACGGGGTAGGCTGGCGGAGCGGACGGGGTCTCCGTGTCCGGGGGCCGACGGGGGTGGAACCCCCGGCAATTCGTCCCCCTTCCCGCGCCGGGAAGGGGGCAGGGGGATGGGCCGCCCCGCAGGGGGCCGCCACCGCGCAGGGGGACCAGATGAGCGACGCGACGATCGAGATCCTCGGCGGCTTCGAGGCCTGCCACGGCCTGACGCAGATGGCCGCCGCACCGGGCGACCGCGCCTTCGCGCTCCCGGGCGACGAGGCGGTCTGGGGCCGCGACCGGCCGTTCATCGTCGAGCACCTGCGCATCGAGCTGGAGCCGGACGTCCAGCGTCGCAGCGTCCGCGGCGTCGCCACGACCACCTTCCGGCCGCGCAACGACGGCCTGCGCGAGGCCGTGTTCGACGCGATCGAGCTGAACGTGGAGTCCGTCACGGACGAGGCGGGCAAGCCGTTCGCGTTCCGCACCGGCGACCGCACGCTCACGATCGACCTGGGCCGCGCGCGGCCCTCGACGCGCCCGATCACCACCGTCGTCACGTACACCGCGAGCCCGCGTCGCGGCCTGTACTTCAACGCCCCGGACGAGGGCTACCCCAACCGGCCGGTGCAGGTGTGGACGCAGGGGCAGGCGGAGGACAGCGCGTGCTACTTCCCCTGCTTCGACTTCCCCGGTGAGAAGTTCACCACGGAGATGCTCGCCACCGTCCCCGCCTCGTGGTTCGCGCTGTCGAACGGGCGGCTGGTCGAGGTGACGGAGAACCGCCGCCGCCGGACGAAGACGTACCACTGGGCGCAGGAGATCCCGCACCCCGCATACCTCGTGACGCTCGCGGCCGGCGAGTTCGACGAAGTGGTCACGCACGCGCAGATCCCGGGCGGCGGTGACGTCCCCGTGCAGTACTACGGCGCCACCGGGACCGCGGCGGACCTGGAGCGCGCGTTCGGGCGCACGCCGGAGATGGTGCGGTTCTTCTCCGACAAGATCGGCGTGGACTACCCGTGGGCGAAGTACGCCACCGTCGCCGTGGCCGACTTCATCTTCGGCGGCATGGAGAACACCTCCGCCACCACGATGACCGACACGCTGCTGCACGACGACCGTGCGCACGAGGACGTGACGGAGCAGTGCGACTCGATCACCGCGCATGAGCTGGCGCACCAGTGGTTCGGCGACCTGCTGACCTGCCGCGAGTGGTCGCATGGGTGGCTGAACGAGTCCTTCGCCACGTACTTCGACGCGCTCTTCGTGGAGCATCACCGCGGCCACGACGCGTTCCGCTACGACGTCTCGCAGAAGGCGTCTCACTACTTCGAGGAGGACCGGCGCGACTACCGCCGGTCGATCGTGGAGAACATCTACCGCGAGCCGATCGACATCTTCGACCGGCACCTGTACGAGCGCGGCTCCGTGGTGCTGGACATGCTGCGCACGGAGCTGGGCGACGAGCTTTGGTGGAAGGCGATCAATCACTACGTCACCCGTCACCGTGCGGGCGACGTGCTGACGCACGACCTCCAGCGCGCCATCGAGCAGGCGACGGGCCGCAACATGGACGCCTTCTTTCAGCAGTGGGTCTGGAAGGGCGGCCACCCGGAGTTCAAGGCGAGCACGTCCTGGGACGGCGCCTCGAAGATCCTCACGGTCACGCTGAACCAGACGCAGAAGGCGGAAGGGCTGACCTCGATCTACCGCGTGCCGATGGAGATCGGCCTGATGGTGAACGGCACCTTCGAGCGGCACGTGGTGCGCGTGGTGGACGCGGCGCACGCGTTCCTGTTCAAGCTCGCCGCGGAGCCCGCGTTCGTCGCGATCGACCCGGCGGGCCGCGTGCTGAAGACACTGGACTACGCACCGGGTGAGACGCCGCTGAAGGCGCGGCTCACCGGCGACCCCGAGGCTGTCGGCCGCATCGAGGCGGCGAAGGCGCTCGCGAAGGTCGGCTCGCCCGGCGCGATCGAAGCGCTCCGCGCCGCGCTCCGCAACCGGCGGGAGATCGACTTCGTGCGCGCGGAGATCGCCAGCGCGCTGGGGGGCGCGAAGAGCGACGCCGCGCGCGACGCGCTGATCGGCAGCGCGGGCGACGCCTCGGCGCGCGTGCGGCGCGCGATCGCCAGCGCGCTCGGCAACTTCCGCGACCCGCAGGCCGCCGCCACGCTTCGTGGCTACCTCGATGGCACCGGGCGGAACCCCGGCGACGCCTCCTACTACGTGCAGGCCAACGCCGCCGCCGCGCTCGGCCGCACGCTGGACGGCACGGCGTTCGAGGCGCTCCGCAAGGTGCTGGGCCGCCCCGCGCACAACGACGCGATCACCGCGGGCGCGCTCACCGGCCTCGGGGCGCTGCGCGACCCGCGTGCGCTGCCGCTGCTGCTGGACCACACGAAGTGGGGCGTCCACCAGAACTCACGCCGGGCCGCGACGGCCGCGCTCGGCGCGCTCGCGCCGTACCTCGACGACCTGGGCCGGACGCGGCTGCGCGAGCGGCTGGAGGAACTGCTGGACGACCGCTGGCTGCGCGTGCAGATCGCCGCGATCGCCGCGGTCGAGGCGGTGGGCGACGCGAAGTCGATCCCCGCGCTGGGCGCCGCCGCCGGCCGCAGCCTGGAGGGCCGCGTCAAGCGCTCCTCGCGCGTCGCGATCCGCCGCATCGGCGAGGCGCAGGACCGCAGCGCGGAGGTGCGCGGCCTGAAGGACGAGGTGGAGAAACTCCAGCAGACCAACCAGAAGCTCGCCGACCGCATGTCGGCGCTGGAGGCCCGGCTGCCGGCGCCCTCGCCTCGGCGTCGCGGGTAGCGCGCGGGGGCCCGGGTTGCACGTTCGGGGTGCGAGTACCATAAAGAGGCACACGGCAGTCGGGGGCACCGGAACGCCGGGCTCCACGAGCCAATTCAAGAGCCCATCTGGGATCGATGCCGCCCTCGCGGTGGATACGGGTGCGCGGAGGGCGTGATGCTGGAAGCAGGGACCACTGTGGGCGAGCCGCGAAAGTTGAACGTCTTCTTCGACGTCGACAACACGCTGATCATGTGGAACGGCAAGCTCCGCCCGCACACGCGCGAGGTGTTCACCGCTCTCAAGGAGGCCGGACACACCATCTACGTCTGGTCCGGCGTGGGCATCCGCCAGTGGGACATGAAGCGTCACGACCTCGACGAGTTCGTGACCGACTACTACATCAAGCCGCTGGAGAAGCACCACGAGAAGCTCGAGTCGCTCGGCGTGCCGATGGTGCCGGACTTCGTGATCGATGACCACAAGTCCGTGGTCGACGCGTTCGGCGGCTACCACATCTCGGACGAGGCCGGGCCGGACGACCGCGAGCTCCTGGAGTGCCTCGACATGATCAACGCGTTCGCGCTGGACGACCGCGAGCCGGCCGAGCAGCCCGGCGGCAACATCGCGATCGAGTAGCCCTCGACGCTCCGCAGACACGCACGAGGCCCGGCGACTGCCGGGCCTCTTCGTTGCACGCTACTGCGCGACGTACGCCCGGAGCAGCGCAGCGATGCGCGCGCGGTCCAGCATCGCCGCCGCGGGGATCGGCGCCTCCGTCTCGTCCGAGGCCTCCGCGACGACGGCGAGCGCGGTCTGCGAGCGGCCGTCCGGGATGCGCAGCAGCGGCTCCGCCAGCGTCCACACGGACACCCCGGGGTGCCTCGCCGGCGACACGCTCGCGTAGGAGACCCAGTCGAGGATGCGCTCGCGGATGTCGTAGTGGGAGAAGAGGCGGTAGTCCAGGTCCCAGCGCTCCGCGTCCTGGTAGTACGCCGGCGACCAGTCGATCGGCAGCGGACGGTCGGACGTCTGCTGCGGGTCCAGCGCGGCCAGCCACATCGACGTCGCGAGCGCGAGCGGGCTGGCATCGTACGCACCGCCCATGGCCCACGTCATCGCGTACGCGTCGCCGACGGCCGCCATCACGCGCCGGTCGATGCCGAGGCCCGCGCCGAGGAGCGTGCGCGTCACGACGATGTGCGCGATCAGGCGCGCGTCGGCGTCGTCGCGCGGTCGCTCGCCGGAGGGGAGCACGAACGCGGCGTCCTCCTCCGGGGGGAAGCACGCGAACGTGGTGCGGACACCCGCCTCGTATCCCGGCGCGCCGGGCTGGCCCTGCGCGGCGAGCAGCGTGTCCAGGTCGTTCGGGTCGTCCACGGCGCCGCGGTCACGCACCTGCGGCCAGAGCCGGATCGCGAGGTCGAGGACGGTGGAGGTAGACATGCAGGGAGGCTCGCCTGAGCCCCCCGCTGTTGTCAACGATCCATCACGCCGGGGGCGCCATCTCGCGGCGCTCGTTGCGGGCGCCCCGGAGCGCTGAGACGATGACTGGCATGAGCGAACACGTCCTCCGCCGTCACCTCGTTCGCCTCGCGGGCCTACTCGCGGGCGGGCTCCTGCTGCTCGGCGCGGCCTGCACCTCCGAGGCGCCCGCGCCGGCCGCCACGCCCTCCGCCGGCGCCGGGACCGCCGTGGGCACTGCCGCGGCGGGCGCCACGGGCAGCGGCGGCGCGCCTACCGCGCCTGCCGCGGGGGCGACGGCGGAGCCGGTGGCCTCCACCGCCGCCACGCCGACCGCGCAACTCCCGCACGCCGTGTTCGTCTCCGGCCAGACGCGCATCGAACTGCCGATCGAGGTGCCCTCGGAGCGCGAGTACGCCATCGGCCTGTCGGGGCGGCGGAGCCTGGAGGGGCGCGGGATGCTGTTCGCGTTCCCGGACGGCGCGAACACGGGGTTCTGGATGAAGAACACCCACATCGACCTCGACATCGCGTTCGTCGATGCGTCGATGCGCGTGATCCACATCACGACGATGCGCGCGGACACGCTGGACCACCACCGCCCGTCCGGGGCGTACGTCGCGGCGATCGAGGCACCCGCCGGGTGGTACGCGGCGAGTGGCATCGCCGTCGGGGCGCAGGTCACGCTGCCGGTGGACCTGCGCGCGGCCGCCGCCGGGCGCTAGCGGCGCCCCGGCTATACTGCACGCGCTCAGTCACGCAGGAGGTCTCGACATGCCGGACATCACCATCAACCACCAGGGCGCGGAGGTCATGGGCTACCTCTCGGAGCCGGACACGGACCTCTTCCCGGAGCCGCGCGGCGGCATGATCGTCATCCAGGAGTGGTGGGGGCTGACGCCCGACATCAAGGAGATCGCGGACCGCTACGCGACCGAGGGCTACCTCGCGTTCGCGCCCGACCTCTTCCACGGCGTCGCGACGAGCGAGCCCGACGAGGCGCGCAAGCTGACCATGGCGCTGGAGCGCGACCTCGCGGCGAAGGAGATCGACACCGCGATCGCCTGGCTGAAGGCAGAGCGCGGCGTGGGCAAGGTCGGCTGCGTCGGCTACTGCCTCGGCGGCGGGCTGACGCTGGCGACGGCGATCCGCCCGACCTCCAACGTGGACGCGGTGCACGTGTACTACGGCGGCGGCATGCCGCCGAGCGAGCAGATCGCGACGATCAAGGTGCCCGTGCTCGCCTCCTACGGCGCCGAGGACACCGGCATCCCGAAGGAAGACGTCGACCGCCTGCGCGCGACGCTGGAGCAGGCCGGCGTGGCGAACGACGTCACCCTGTACGAGGGCGCCGGGCACAGTTTCTTCAACGACACGCGCCCCTCGTACCGCGAGGAGCAGGCGATGGACTCGTGGATGAAGTCCACCGCATGGTTCGGGAAGTACCTCGGCTAGTCCGGGCGCGCGGGTGATCGAGGGGGCGCGGGATGTCTGACGTGCGCATCGTCGGGAAGGCGCTGGACGACTTCGGTGACGACTGGCACTGGGTGATCCTGCATGACGCGGAGCCGCGCGGCGAACGCCGGTACTTCACGCGCCTGGTCGACACGATCTGCGGCATCCGGCTGGACGAGGGTGGCGTGACGGTGACGCTGGTGGACACCGGCGCGCCGGATGAGCCGAACTGTCCGCAGTGCCAGGCCGCCGGCCTGGGCCCCACGCTCCGCGCGCAGATCGAGCAGGTGCTGGAGCAGGCGGAACTGGTGCCCGTGCGCCGCGGCGGGCCGGGCGAGGGCGCCTAGTACCACTCCGTCTCGACGACGTGCGAGGCGTGCGCCGCGAGCGTCGTCAGCGTGTCCTCGTCCGCTTCGGTGAACGGCTTGCCGTCGGTGCGGTCGGCGATGTAGAGCGCCCCGCGCACCTCGCCGCGCGCCCAGATCGCCACACCGCACAGGTGCTGCATCTCCGGGTGCGCCGGCGGGAAGCCGAACGCCTTCGCGTGTTGGCGCACGTCATCGAAGCGCACCGGCTTGCCGTCGTAGCGGAGCGAGCCCAGCGGGCCGTGGCCCTGCGGGGGCGTGCGCAGCCGCTCCATCGCCGCCTGCTCCACGCCGGCGGTGTAGAAGCCCTCGGTCCGGTCCTGCCGGTCGGTGACGGCCAGCGCGGCGTACCGGGCGCGCGTCAGTTCCTTCGCCAGGTCCGTCACCACCTGCAACGCCATGTCCGGCGTCCGCCGTGGCGGCAGCTTGGCAAGGCGGCGCGCCAGCGCACGCAGCGCGCGGCGCTCCGGGTCGCGGTGGATGAGGTGGTTGATCGCCGGGATGTCCATCTCGACATCCAGACTACTCGCGCGCGTTTCGGGCCGTCGAGGGCGCACCCTCGCACGCCGGTGCCTGCTAGCTGAGCGGCATCTGGCGGTGGCGCTGCTCGCTCCGGATCGTCGGCGGCAGCGCCGTGCGCAGCGCGCCGCGCCTCGGCGGCACGGCGGACGCGGGCAGGCCGGGCGCAGGCGGGGGCACCGGCGCGGGGCCGGGCTCGCGAGGCGGCACGGGTGCGGGTGCGGGCGGTCGCGGCGGCGGCACCGGCGACGGGTTCGGCGCCGGCGGCGAGGGCGTGGGCGCCGGCTGCGGCGGCCGAGGCAGCGGCTCGGGTGTCTCCGCGCGGGCCGGGATTACCTCCACCGCCTCGCGCTCGGGAACCGGCGCGTCGGGCGCCGGGGGCCGTGAGAACGCGGGGCGCGGCGCGGGCGGGAGGGCCGAGGCCGGCGGCACGGCGGCTGCGGGCGGCACGACGGTGGCCGGGGGCACGGGCGCCTCCGGCGCAGCGGCCGGGGCGGCATCGGCTCGCGCCTCGGCCGGGCGAGGCGCGGCGGGAGTGACGGCGGGAGTGACGGCGGGAGTGACGGCGGGAGTGACGGCGGGAGTGACGGCGGCGGGCGCGCCGGCGGCCTCGGCGAGCGTGCTCGGGAAGACGCGCAGCGTGCCGGGGCGTGCGGCGATCGCGAGGCGGGTGCCCGCGCGCGGGGCGACGAGGTCCCACTCCCAGCGCGCCTCGATCACCCGGCCGCCCACGGTCAGGTCGACGACCCAGGTGGGGCCGACGGGGCGGGAGCGCACGACCAGCCCGGCGACGCCGGAACCGAGCCCGGAGTCCGCCGGCACGGCCAGGAGCGACGCGGGGTGCGCCATGACGCGCGCCGCCGGGGCGTCCGGCAGGCCGGGCACCGCCATCGCGCCGACGCCCGGCTCCTCCACGCGGCCTCGCCGCACGGCGCCGTGCGCCAGCGTGATGTAGCCGGCGATCTCCGCGACGCGCACGCCGGCCGGCTCGCCGAGGACGACGCCGATCGGCCCGGACTGCAGCACGCGGCCGCCTTCCAGCACGACCAGGTCGTCCGCGATCCCGATCGCATCGCGCAGGTCACGCGTTGCCACCACGGTGGTGACCTCGAGCGCGGCGAGGATCGCGCGGAGCTCCTGGCGGAGCGCGACCTTCGTCAGCTCGTCCACCTCGCCCAGCGGCTCGTCCAGCAGCAGCACGGTGGGGTGCGGGGCGAGCGTGCGCGCCAGCGCGACGCGCTGCTGCTCGCTCGGGGTGAGCGCGTCGACCATGTGCGCGCCGAGGCCGGTGAGGCCGACCACCTCCAGCAGATCGTCCACGCGCTGCTCGCGGTCGGCGGCGGCCCAGCCCACCATGCGCAGCCCGAAGGCGATGTTCTCGCGCACCGTCAGGTGCGGGAACAGCGCCAGGTCCTGGAACATCAGCCCGATGCCGCGCCGGTGCGCCGGCCGGTCGAGGATCGTCGCGTCGCCGACGCGGACATCGCCGGCGGTCGGCGCCTCCAGGCCCGCGATCGTGCGGAGGAGCGCGGTCTTGCCACCTTCGACGGCGCCGAGCACGGCGCAGATGCGCCCGTCCGCCACGGTGAAGGACACATCGGAGAGCCCGGTGGCCCCGGGCATGTCCTGTGCGAGGGAGCGCACGTCGAGTGTGGCCACGCCTGCCCCTACACCTCCGCCGAGTCGTGCCGACGGAACCGGTCGATCACCACGAACGCTACCACGGCGACGGCGATCAGGACGGTCGCCAGCGCCCCGGCCACCCCGGCGCCCGCGCTGCCGGGCCGGCTGAGGGCGTCGAACACGGCGACCGGCGCGGTCGTGAACTCGGGACGGCGCAAGAGCAGCGTGGCGCCGAATTCGCCGAACGAGACGATGAACGCAAACGCGGCGCCCACCACCAGCGCCCGCCGGAGCATCGGCAGGCCCAGGCGCCGCCAGGCGGTGCCCGGCGCCGCGCCGAGGACGGTCGCGGCCTCCTCCAGGTGCGGCGCGAGTCCGTGCGCGGCGGGGCGGACCGCGCGCACCACGAACGGGTAGGCGATCAGCGCGTGGGCGGCGAGCACCAGCACGGGCGAGCCGCGCAGGTCGATGAGCTCGTTGTTCGCCATCGTCGTGTACGCGAAGGCGAGGGCGACCGCGGGCACGGCGACGGGTGCCCAGACGATCAGCCCGAGGACGATCCTCGACGCGCCGCGCGCGCGCGCCGTCGCGATCGCCGCCGCCGCCCCGGCGGGCAGCGCGATCAGCGTCGCCAGCGAGGCGAATGCGACGCTCCACGTCAGCGCCTCGGCGGGCGCGACGGCGTCGGGCGGGGCGGTGAGGAGCGCCGCGAAGTGGCGCGTGGTGAAGGCACCGTCGAGGACGAACGCGCCGGCGATCAGTCCCACGAGCGGGAGCAGCACGAGCGCCGCGACCACCAGCAGCACGAGCGCGACGCCGGCGCGCTCGCCGGCCGAGGCCGACCGCAGCGGGCGTACCTCGGCCTCGATCGGTCCGTGGCCGGCGTTGTGCAGGGGCGCCCGCGTCGCGAACGCGGCCACGGTCATGAGCAGCTGCACAAGTGCGAGCACCGCGGCGGCGGACCACAGGTCGGGCCGCGTGCTCAGGCGGTAGATCGTCACCTCGATCGTGTCGAGGCGCGGCGCGCCGAGCAGCAGCACGACGGCGAACGAGGTGAACGCGAACACGAAGACCAGCGTCGCGGCGCTGCCGACCGCCGGCGCCAGCGCGGGGAGCGTCAGGTGGCGGAACGCCTGCGCGGGCGTCGCGCCCAGCAACCGGGCAGCCTCGACCAGGCGGCGGTCGAGACGCGCCCACGCGCCGGTGACGACCCACGCGACGATCGCGACGCCGAAGATCGCGTGCGCCGCGAGGATCGCCCAGAGCGTCCCGACGGCCTGCACCGGGACGCGGTCGAGCC